>JBBDND010000265.1:0-11347 GCA_040877865.1 Bacteriovoracaceae bacterium
CGCGCGCCAAGACATTCCCTCTTTTATGGACGCGCTTAAACATATGGCCAACACTTATCACAACGATAAAGAAACGGTCTCTTCAAACGCGAAGCAGCTGATAGAAGCGGCAAAAACTCCACCCAAAGCAAAACAAAAAGTCGAGTTTCCGGGACGCTACCCGTCCGCCGCCGCCATAGTCAACGCGGTCAAGGATTTTGCCGACGAAAAGAACGGCGGTTACGGCAAAGCCCCAAAATTTCCGCAATTTTCTTATTATGAATTCGCGATCGAACAAATATTGGAAGGCATGATCCCCCAAGAACTTGGCGGGCATATTGTCTTGTCTGTGGAAAAAATGTTTATGGGCGGAATTTACGACCACGCCCGGGGCGGCGTCCACCGTTATTCTGTGGACGAAAAGTGGCTGGTCCCCCACTTTGAAAAGATGCTGTACGATCAGGCCGGAATGTTAAGGACGCTGGCAAAGCTAAGCCTTGTTTATCCTTCCCCTTTGATTCTCGACGCCCAGATTCAAACTCTGCAATACTTGCAAAAAGAAATCCTCTCCGAGAAAGGATACTTTTTCTCCGCCCAAGACGCGGACAGCGAAGGAGTTGAGGGTCTTTATTTCACTTTCACAAAAGACGAATTCATTGACGCTATTTCTAAGAGCGACTCAAAAGACGGCGAAGAGCTCGGAGAGCGCGTTGAAGAAGTTCTTTCTTGGTTTCGTTTTGAAGACCAAGGAAATTTTGATCACGGCCTGAACGTGGTGGCCTTGAATCCCGATAAAAAAGAAGAGTACTTCAAACCAGAAAACTGGAACGTGATTCGAAAAATAAAAGCGACCCTTCTTGAGGAGAGAAAAAATAGAATTCCCCCAATGACCGACAATAAAGGCGTTGCCAGTTGGAATTTTATGCTGGCTTCCTCTCTAATCGATGTCATCCAATACACCAAAATTGAATCCATTAGAGAGCTGGCCTCCGGACTTCTAAAGAATGTGGTGGAAGGAATTCATAAAACTTTTATCGACCACGGCCAAGAAAACGAGCGCTCCCGCATAAGAACGTCCACCACTCGAGAAGCCGGCCCCTCGCTTTTTGAAGACTATGTCTTTTTTGCCGAGTTCCAGCTGCGCTTGTACGAAATCTCCGGCAACGAAGCCTTTAAAGAGAACGGCCTTGAGACTTTAGGCCAAATTAAAAGCCTTTTCTATCAAGAAGGACAATTTTTCACTCGCGCCGTGGAGGAGATCGATTCTTTCAAATACGACAATATTCCCGCCCCTGTTTTTGATCAATCCTACAAGGCGCCTTTGGGAACTTATATCTTTCTTTTAAGAAAGTGGTCCTTGGAAGCGGAGTCGGTGAAGCTGACATGGGAAGAGCTGGAAGAAAGCGTTGAGGAGTTAAAACATTTAAGTTTGCAAAACCCGCTCGGCTTTGGAGAAACGCTGCGGGCCCTCATTTACCCCGAGGAAGCCTTTAAACGAGTGAAGCTGCCGCTTTCCTGGTTAAAGGACAATAAGATACAGGCCTTGTTTCCCAATCTGTCCGCGCGTTTTGCTCTTAGCTATCAAAGCGGCGAAAATGAGAAATGGGAAATATGCAACTCGCAAGCTTGCGAACTGGCCGGCGAAGGTTTTCAAAAATTTACAGAAGCTCTGCTTGGTCCATCGCAATCAACGCCGTCTACAGCCGCGCCTAATGACGATGAAGCTTGAGCTTAAAGTTGTAGACTTTACTTCCAGACTTCCCGGACCTCTTGCGGGAGCGCTCTTGGCGGATCTTGGCGCCCGGGTGATCAAAGTGGAATTTCATGACGCGCCAGATCCCTTTGCGGCGCGCTCTTCAACCGAGCGGGATGAAATTTTTAATTTTTGGCGAAACAATTTCAATCAAAAGAAAGAAACTGTTTTATTGGACAAGGAAGACGACAAGATTTTAGGACAGCTTTTTAAAGACTGCGATATCGTTTTATGTCCTCCTTCAAAGCGTTTTAATCGCTTAAAAAAGAGTTATCCTCGGCCCCTATTTGTCGAGGCGCGAGGAGGAAGCGGAACGCAAAAATATTTACATGATTTAAACGCCCTCTTTTTGACCAGATCCTTTAAACTGCATTTGAGCGGCCAAAGCGAGCCGGAGCCCCCCTATTTGCCTTTTGCCGGCATTGTGTTCGCCCAACAAATCGCTCTCGAGGCGCTGGCGGGACATATCGCCAAGCAATCAAACCCAAAGACTCCCAATAAAACGATTTATTTGGATCAAGCGGCGACAAACGTTTTGGACAAATTATGGTCTAAAGAGCTGGATGAGAGCGGGGAAACAAAATTCCTTCATAATGGAAGGTTTCCTTGTTATAATATTTATCGAAGTTTAGACGGTTTTTTTATCGGCCTGGCGGCCGTTGAGGAAAAGTTTTGGCTCAAGTTCATTCAATTGTTCAATCTGCCTCTTTCTTTAGAAGATCGATACGACGAATCCGGAAAAACTGGCCAAAGCCTTAAAGAAATGTTTTTAAGCTATAAAGCTTCTGAAATTATTAAACGAATTGGCGATAACGACATCTGTTTAAACGTTTTTGCCAGAAACGAAAAGGAAAAGTTATGAGTGAAGTGATGGGTTTTAACTATACCCTAAAAGACAAAGAGGGAAATGTGATTGACTCAAGCGAAGGGCAAACTCCTTTGCTTTTTTTAGTTGGAAGCGGTCAAATTATCCCTGGACTGGAAAAAGAAATTGTCGACCTAAACATCGGCGACAAAAAAAATATTGAAGTGAAGGCTCAAGACGCCTATGGCGAAGTCATTGACGATTTAAAAATCACCGTCAAAAAAAGCCAATTCCCTGACGGCAACGAGGTTAAAGTTGGAGATCAATTCCAAGTTAACAACGAGCCCAACGCTCCTGTTTTTACCGTAATGGACATCCAAGACGAAGACGTTAAAATTGACGGCAACCACCCAATGGCCGGCAAAGACCTGATGTTTGACATTGAAGTGACGGAAAAAAGAGCCGCCACCGAAGAAGAAAAAGCCCACGGGCACGCCCATGGCGAAGGCGGACATCAGCACTAATTCAGGCTTAAACGTCCGTTGTTTTCTATGATATTTTGGAACGGATCGTTTTTAATTAAAAGCGATCCGTCCAAATCAAAATAATCCGCCAAACTTCCAAGCCTCATGGCGCAAGCGATTCCCAAAGAGCTCTCGATCATGCAGCCAAGCATTACCTTTAGTTTTTTTTCCCTGGCTTTTTGGATCAGCTCTAAAGCTTTTAAATACCCGCCGGTTTTCATAAGTTTGATATTAACCGAATCAAATTGGGCGGCCAGCGAATCAAAATCTGCGGCGTCCTCAATGGACTCGTCGGCCATAATTTCAAAAGGGCTCTTTCCCTTAATCTCGCGATATAAAGCCGCGTCTGACGCTTTAAAAGGCTGCTCTATAAACTGAATGTTCAAATCTTTAACCGCCAAGAGAAAATCCATAAAACTCTTTGAGCTTTCAAAAGCTTCGTTGGCGTCCACTCTTATCGGATTGTCGCTGTAACGGGCCACCGCTTGGGTAAAGCTTGCGGCATTGTCTTGATTAACTTTCACTTTCACATAAGGAAAGCGGGCAATTGAGCTCATATAGTCTTTTAACAAATTCTCTTCCATAATGGGCACAGACATGGAAGTCGCTAGAGTTTCAACAGGCGCGACGTTCAATTGCTTCTCGATGGAAATATTTTTCTTTTTTGAAAGCAACTCAACCGCCGCGCAAACCAGGCCGCATTTCAATGAATGGAAAAGATCTTCTTCGTGAGCGAACTCCAGAGCGTTTTCGGCCGAGGCGAAGTCCGGAATCTTGTCAAATTGAGCTTGTACGGCCTTGGGACTTTCTCCGTAGCGGATATTGGGAGCGACTTCTCCCATTCCTTTTAGAGGGCCGTCCTCCAAAGCCACAACAAAATTTTGTTTGCTTAGGCTTTCATTTCTTGAGATTTTCCAATTAACTTTTAAATCAAGCTTTATAGGCCTTAAAGAGAACTTCACAAATCTCCCAGGGTTTTTAACAAGTCCGATTTGTCAAAGTCCGCGGGAGCGTTCCCCCATTTGCCATCAGGAATGTTTCCGCCAAAAAAGCGGCGCCAATGCTCGCGGTAAACGTCGTAGCGCATTCTCTTAATAGGCAGCGCCTCTCCATAAAAAGGATAAAATAATTTATACGCCATTTCGCTGCAATAAAGTTTTTCTCCCCGCTCGTCAAAGTTGTCCCATAAAAAGTTTGAATCATATGAAAGCCCTAAAATATCTGGAAGGACGGCCAAAAGAGATTCCCGGTCAAAGCGCTTTTCTTTAAACCTTTTAACCCGCACACTTTGTCCTTGTTCAGTTTTTGCCAAGAATTCCTTTAAAGGAGTCAACTTTACGGTTTGCCACGCTTCGAGGACGTAAGCTTTCCCGTCCACTTCCACGTACACGCCCATATGGGAATAGATGGATTTTTCCTGGGCCTCAATCAACGAACAGCTCCAACAATTCAGCGGCTGTAATAACACATCTCCGCTTTTCAATTCCCAGGCATTGGCCGGAGTGGAAAAAGCGCCAAATATCAATGGCAATAAAAATGCGGCCTTGCCTAAAAATGAGAAAAAGTTCTTCACATAAACTCCTGTAATTTCGACAACTTAATTCCTTAAAGCGCAGATAATACCTTACCAAAACTGATTAAAAAAGAGCCAGTTCTCATCCAAGGTTATAATAAAAGCATGTTTAATAATTACAACGATTTAGCCGAAGAGAATGCAAAGGCTTAATATGAAAAAAACCAAATCTTTGTTCGCTTTAATGGTTGGTTTGCAATTGATCTTTATCTCAATCGCAGGCGCCAATGAATGTCCAGAAGGACAATACTTTAACAACGCCACAGGGCGCTGTTTAATCACCACCCAAACGGCAAACATAAAAGACCACTCAAATCGCTGCGGGAATTTATCAGGCCAAGAATATCAAGACTGCTATCTTGAAAATGTAAAAGATCAAGTTAGCGAATTGGAAGAAAGTGAAAAAATCACCACCAACGACGGCCTGGGCAAAGGCAATTTGCATCGCGCCGGCGTGCCTTTAACCGTGGGGCTAATCGCTGGCTACTATCTTATCAAAAAGAAAAGCTCTTTTAAAAACTGTCAGACAGCCTCTATCTGGATCATGGTGTCCGCGGCTGCGGCGGGGGCCATAACGGAACTTGCGGCGCAGGCCAATTACGCGATACAAACTAGAAAATTAGTCAAAAAATATGAAGACCAAATTAAATCCAATGAAGAAGGAGATTTAGAGGGAGCGGAAAAAGCGACAGAAGCTCAGACCTACGCCTTAGAGTTGATGAAGGAACAAGAAGAAGCCAGAAAGCTCGCCTCCACCATCCGCAAGAAAGGGCATCTTGCCGCCGCGGGTTTATACGGAGCCGCCAGCGTCGCCGCCATGGTGGAGCAATTTATGACCGGCCTTAAGCCTGGGGCCTGCTTGAGCGCCAATAACGGTGGACCTTCTTCCATAGACGCCGAGTTTATCTCCAAAAACGACTCCTTTGTCAAAGAGAATATGATCGATATACAAACTCTTTTTCTTGATCCAGAGTTCAAGGAAGAATTTAAAGAGTACGCCTACTTGGACATGGTGAGTGTTGAAGAACTTTATGAAATGATAAAAAGAAAGGTTTTTAACAATTTGTTTGTGGGCGCGGCCATTGCTCAAGATCAGACATCTGAAGGTTCCGGGATAGATTTTGCCTCAGTTCCTAATATAACTATATCTGATTCAACTCCAGAAAACTTTGCTCCCGGCGAGTTTAAACCTGTTGAAATCAGTGAAGCCATTGAAAAGTCAACCAAAACGCCTTTTGGCAAAAAAATCACCAACCTCGTGGACAAGAGTCTGTCCACTCCTTGGGTGAGAGCAAGTTTAGCCGGAGCCCTTGGCTTCTACGCTTACAAGCTGCACGATAACGCCAAGGAAAATGAACAGATTGCCAACAAAAGAATGGAAGCGATTGATCAAATTCTTATTTCCTATAGAGACAGCGGCGGAGCTTTTATAAGGCATTGTTCTGAAGAACAAAGCGCCAATCCTGGAACGCCTGAATGCTATTGCTATAAAGACGGCAAGGTAAATCCTCAAAGAAAAGAGCGGGCAGTTTGTAAAAGCTACATGTCGAACGATTTTTTGGCCGCAAAAAAATATGGCGGCAGTGGCAGGTCGGGCTATAAACCCGTAAAGGCCTGCTTGCGGGACAACGGGAAAGTGGACGAAGATTGCAAGGTTTGTAAAAAAAATCCGGAAAGGTGTCCAATGTTAAAAAGCGCCCACATGGGCTCTCTTAATATGGGCGGAACCCAAGGGATTGGAGAAATGGCAGGCCAATACAACGCTTTGGCCTCTGGAAAATTGTCCCCGACTGACTTGGACTCAACCCGTTTAGGAAATCAAGCCGCAAGAATAAAGAAAATGAAAAATGAATTGGCTAAGAAAGAGCCTTATAAAAAAGCGGCTCAAAAAATAAAAAACTTGGAGGATCAATTTATTAAAGCGGCTCCCGCTCTCTACAAAAAAAGCTTTGGCGAAAAAGGCCCACAACTTGCCTCCTTAGGTTCTTTTAATCCAGGAGCTGCCGCTCCGGCTCCATTAAGTGAAAAGAATGGAGATGAGGACGCAAAGTCAAAAGCTTCAAGCGCTAAAAGCTCTATGGGAACTGGCGGCAGCGTAGCCGGCGCGGCCTCAAAAAACAGCGACGACTTTGACTTTGGCTTTGGAGATTCGAGCGAGGGAGGAGTTGTAGTGGACAACTCCGCCGGCGCGGAAGACATTATGGATAAAAACTTCGCCATCAAAGGCGATATCAATAAAAATCCGGACACCGATATTTTTAAAATTTTGTCCCTTAGGTATCAAAGAAGCGGATTAAGAAGGTTGTTCGACACCGAAGGAAGATCTAAAGCAGACGCTCCGGCCGACACGACTATAAACGAAAGATAAAATGAATTATTTAGAACTTACAGGAAGAGAAAATAATGACTTGATTCCATGGGATCAAAAAAATAAAGTCTATATTCACAAATCCATGCAAGAGAGTTTGCGAGAGTTGCAAAACGCCGCCGCCAAGGAAAACATCAATATTCAAGTGGCAAGCGGATTCAGAGATTATAATAGACAACTAGACATATGGAACGCAAAAGCAAGCGGGTCGAGAAAGCTTTTGGATCGCCAAGAGAATATAATCGACTTTGATCGCTCCACCTCTCATGAAATTCTTGATGCAATGCTTGCCTGGTCCGCCATTCCCGGCGCCAGCCGCCACCATTGGGGCTCCGAAATTGATATCTTTGATCAAAATGTAAAACCAAAAGAAAAAGTTCACCTAACCCAAATAGAATGCCGTGAAGATTTTCATCTCATGTATTCTTGGCTAGATCAAAACCTTGAAATGATTCCTTTCCACCGTCCTTACGCCGAAGATCTAGGCGGTGTCGCCCAAGAGGCTTGGCATCTATCTTTTACTCCTGTCTCCAAATCCTTTCAAAAGGAATACACCCTTGAGGTGTTTGAGAAAAATGTCAGGGAATCCAGCATGCTTTTTAAAGAGCTGGTGTTAAAAGATTTGGAAAGTATTTACCTTAAATATGTTGCCAATGTTAAGAATCCCTAGGGTCAAATTGGCCCCTTGCCCACTCCCTGTAGTCATTATTTTTGAATCCATATAAATATTTTACGAAACCAACGAGAGGCGTTTTTCTGTCAATTCAATAATTTAAGTCATCTCTTCCTTAACCTTTCGCCTGATAAAACAAGTAAGTATTTTTTTACGGCCACTTGCTTGGAAAGTCGGTAAAAACAAGCAAGTTTTTGAACAGGAGAAGCTTTCATGACAAAATCATTATCCATTTGCGCGTTTACCTTCTTGATCTTTCTTGGCGCCACTTTCGAGGCCCATTCGCAAACCAGACCCCAACAAAGGGACCGGCTGAGAGATGATGCAAGAGCAAGGAACGGTTACAACAACAGGCCGGCCACAAGACCGAACAGGCCAGTCACAAGGCCTGCTGATCATTCAAGGCGAGGCCATACCAGGGTGGATCGCAACCGCCCCAATAGAAATGGCTCTTATAACCGTCCTGGAAGCAATTATAGAAACCATCATCCCGCGAGAACGCAAGTTAATCGTTATTCCAATTACAATCACGCTCCATATCGCCACAATTACAATGCGCAAAGAAGGTATTTAAGAAGCGTTAATTACGCCAGGCACTTGCGCCAACTAAATAACAATTACTTCTATCGAAACTGGATCCTCCACCCGTCAAGCAGGGCCAACGGTTACTATGTGTACAACAACTATCCTTATTTTGTTTTTAACGGATATCAGCACAGGTATTCCAATCAAGACTATTGCGACTATCAACTAGTTGATTCTTTCAACGACATAGTGGTTAGAGACTTTAGCAATAACATTTGCTCTTACGCTTATGATCAATGTGCCAGAGAAAGAGACATGCAAAATCGATATGAATACAGCAATAGATACTTTTGCGCGGAAAACTATCAAGACAATTACTACAACTATTAAAAACTAAAGGGGCCTCGTTTAGTCGAGGCCTTCTTTTACTCCCACCGCCTTTAGCCAACTCGCGGGGGGATTCACCAGTTTTCTTTTTTCCATGTCCATAAAACCAAAAGTAAAATGAGCCTCGCTGGCGATTTCGCCCCTGGCGTTAATCATCTTTTGATTCATTTTCATTATTTTCCCAGACAGGCTTTCCGTTTGGGAATGGATATTAATGACTTCTCGATTTTTAAGTTCCCGTTTGAATCGGATAGAAACGTCTAGAACAACTGGGCCTTGTTTGTTTTTTTGAATATCTTTAATTCCGTAGCCGTTTTCCGTGATGAAATCCCACCTGGCCTCTTCAAAAAGGGTCAAATACGCGGCGTTGTTTACGTGCCCGAAAGTGTCTAAATACTGCTCTTTTATCTGAACCTTGTATTGAAACTCAGCCGCTTCAACCTTCTTACTCACCTTCGAACTCGTAAAGTCTCTTGTCCGCCGTGACTTTGCCGTAACGTTTGGAAATTTTCTCAAACAGCTTGCTTCTGGCAGGAGCGATGTCCTCCACAGTGGTCGCGATATTTCTTCCCTTTTTAGATCCAAACATTTTGGAAAAAGGATTGGCGTCTTTCTTTTTTGCCTTGGCGCTTGCGCCGGGTTTGTAATTAATGCCGCCGCCTCCGCCAGAGACGTATTTAGCCTTGGCCTTTGTCACGCCTTCTTGATTAGGATTGCCGCCTCCAGCTTTCTTGGGAGCGGGAGCTGTTCCGCCGCCGCCTCCGCCAGCGCCGCCACCGGCTCCGCCGCCGCCTCCTCCACCGCCGCCGTGGCCGATTTTAGCCTTGGCCGCGCCTGGAGCGCTAAAGTCGTCGCTAAAGGTGTTTGCTCCGCCTTCTCCCATGACCTTGCCCAGTTTTTCTCTGGCTTTTTTCTCCGCGGCTGAGAGCTTTTCTTCCGCTTTAAAACCGTCTTCAATATCTTTGTTAAAAGAGAAGTTGCCGCCTCCTTGGTTTTGAAAATCGATGTTTCCAAATCCGCCCGTGTCGTTTTGATGGTCTACTCTGTTGCCATTTTGGCAGCTGGGAGCCGAAGGATTTTGTTGGCAATAGTTTACGTCTACAAATTCGGGCGTAATAGCGTCTTGGTTAAAAAACTTTTCATATTCTTTTTGAATGGTGTCCAAGTCATTAGCCTGCTTGGTGTTTTGACTACCCATAATAGTGTGGATTGCGCCTTGGGTTAATTTTCCGGCCATTTTATAATACAACTGATCTTTGAATCCTTGATTGGCAAAGATATCTTGTTGCATATACGGGTTGCGATCAACAATGCTGGCCACCCCGCAATTTATCGCCTCGTTTCCATAGTAGCCGTCTGTTGAATCGCTGCACGCAGTGCTTAAGCGATCCGGAGAAGGAAAGCTTTTAGCGGTGGCAAACAGAGAAGTTGCGTGACCGCCGCTTACTCCCGCTTGGATATAGGAGTTTTCAGCCTCTCTTTTCAATCTTCTTTTTTGGGCGTTAATATGAGCATTTTGATCGCCTTCAGCGACTCCTTTGCCCAAGTCTTTCGAAATATTTCCGTTATTTTCCGCTCGTTTCATGCCAATCGCGGCCGGCGTAAAAGCGCCCGCCATGTCAAAACCGGCGTCGAAATGTAGAGCTCTCTTACAGGCTTTAAAATCCACAGTCCAAGGGGCTTTTCTTTTACATGTAAAAGTAGGCGCCGCCACCTCTTCCAATTCAACAATTCCATCATCATTGGCCTGAGATTTTGCGGCGGCTCTTAAAATTACGCATGTAGAATACATCTCATGGAAGACATTTGCGAATTCATAATTGTTTTTTCCCTTTTCACGTTCGGCAAATAAGTCTGAAACGTTTTCGATCAAAGTAAATTTTTTATCGTCCACCCGAGCAAAAGCGCCATCTCCAATTTCCTGGTAAAACTCCATCGCTGTTGAAAGCTCTTTAGGAACTTCTGTATTTTTATAATCTCCAACAGAACAATTATTAATGGCCGTTAAAGCGTCTTTTTTGCACGCTTCTTTTAGCGCCTCGGTCTTACTACTTTCACACATATGATAGAAGGCAAAAGCCGGAGCGCAATAGTTTCTAGCGTGATCTTTGCAGATTTTGTCGCGATTTAATTGACGAGGCATCTTCTCCTCATAGGAAGAAGTGAAATTTTGAAAAAAGTCTGGATTTGTCTCCGCCCCAGACTCCAGATCCCAGAATAGCGCCTGATGACCTTGATTGCATAATGCTGGTCTCCATATTTTTGTCGCAGTAAAGGGAATCTGATTATCGATGACCTCGCTAATATAATCGTAAATCTCTCTAGCTGTTTCCGTCAAATAAGCGTCTTTCGTCACCTCGCCTGTTCGTGTCAGGCCATGAACCATCCGGCCGGGACAAGTAGCGGCAAGGGGGCTTCCAATGCGTTCTCCAAGAAAATCCACCGTAATTTGAAGCAGGGGCTGCTTAAAATTCCCAACATCTAGAGAAGCTCCCTCTTGCCATTGAGCAGTTCTATGAGCCATATTCAAGGCTTGTTGCTTAGGCCTCACCGATTCATTTAAAGCGGTTAAGTGGCTGCATAAAAAACCTTTATAATTATCATCTGAGATATCTCGTTCAAGGTCATTCATGTTTGTAGTTTTACATTCGTCTCGCTTTTTCTCTAAACAACCCTTGGCCGCGTGATAGCGAGCAACCAACGAAGGCATCCGTTGATTCATTGCCTCGGGGAAATACTCTGGATTGTGCTCATCTAGCT
>JBBDND010000266.1:0-11317 GCA_040877865.1 Bacteriovoracaceae bacterium
AAAGGAGGAGATTTTAACGATATTAAAAAAGCTGCTTCAGGGGGGGAATTGTCCCGGATTCTATTGGCGCTTAGGCAAGTCCTTTCTTCCCGCGACTCTATTTCAATTTTTCTTTTTGACGAAATCGACACGGGGATGGGGGGAGAAACCGCTTTGCATATCGGCAAGTCCCTAAGCGCCGTTTCTAAACACTCTCAAGTCATAGCCATCACCCACCTTCCTCAAATCGCTTCCTTTTGCGACAAGCTTTTAGAAGTGAAAAAGAAAGTGAAAAAAACAAAGGGAGAATCCAGAACAGTGTCAACAGTAAGCGAGATAGAGGGCGCGAACATTAAAGCCCACGTAAACGAAATGACGCCGCTATGCGAGTGACACCCTTTCCACACCCTTCTCTTGGATAAATAAAAAGCTCTTGTCCTTCAGCGGATAGCCTATATTGTAATAGGCCTTGTCTTTCCAAAAAAACTCGTCTTGGATATGGGTGTGCCCGCCTATGATGCGGTCCACGTTTAAATCGGCTCCAAAAACTTGAACGGCTTGGCGATATTTTTCTTTTTCCTTGTGATAATTAAACGAATCTTTGCTTCTCTCCCGCGAATTCTCCGACGCTTTATCGCCAATTTTCTCCACTATTGAAAAAGGCAGAATATGGCTAATAAAAAAGCCAAAAGGTTTGGAGCTGTAAATTTTTTTCCAACGCATATAAGCCTTGTTTTCAGAATCCAATAAATCGCCGTGAAACAACAAGTGTCTTTTAGCTCCCAATTCTATTGTTAAAGAACCGCGCGCATAAGAAAATGAATCGAGCTCGCTCCGATTTAGTGTTCTGGCTAACCTCTTGTGAAAAGTTTTTTTAAAGTGGAAATCATGATTTCCTTCAATAAAGTAGACCCTTTTACCGGCGACCAGCAATTCTTCGACTTTTTGAAAAAATTGCTTGAACTTTTCCAGGTAGCCCTCGTGTTCGCCGGTAAGATGATCAAAGACATCCCCTAAAAACGCGACAGAATCGCTTTCCTTAACCTTTGGGTGCCCTAAAAACTGCAACAATAGTTGGTAGGCCTCGTCGTCAGGGCGCCTCACATGAATATCCGAGATACAAGAAATGCTCATTTACGTATTATATGAAAAGATTTGAAAGGAGTAAATTAAACAGCTTCGTTCAGGTCAACATACCTAAAAACAAAGTCATTTAGCAGTTTCGACGTTTGAGGGTTAATTTGATCGTATTTAACGCAGATTTTATACGCTTTATAATGAAGTTTGTTCCTCTCATTTGGTTCAACTTCCAAAATATTCACCACTTTTCCGCTGATGGCCGCTTCTTTATTTTCAACATTAACCCGCATCAGATTTATGCCGTCTCCAAGCTTAAAAAACTTTGCCTCCGTTCTTGAGACGATAAAGGCCAAGCCGCCCGCGCTGATGTCGAAGCAGTCTTTTTTAAACAATTGAGTCTTTTTTTGTTGAGTGTGGTTTTTTTTGAAAAAACTGACGCGCGCTTGAACATCTTCAGTCAAGCGCAGTCTCATGTGCTTTCGCCTGTCAACTTGCGCGATCATCTTCGGCATCCGAACAACAACATCTCCGCGCGCGTCCGAAGCTTTCACTTGAGACTGAAACAAGGCGGCGTCTTCCGGGAAAAAAAAGTTCAACGTCTCGGAGCCTGCGATCAAGTTTCCTAAAACCTTTTCCCCTTCTGGTCGGGAGGCCCTTACAATCATTTCATTTTTAAACTTTCTAATCACTCTTATAAAGACTTCAACTGTCACTTTCTTTCCGCCAACAATTCTCCAAGCCCAAACGGGTTTATCGTTCAATTTTGTGTTATTGACGATGCTGAATATAGCCCAAGCCGAATTGTTTTTTTTCAATAAATTTTTTCCAGCTTTATTCATATATTCTTCCGCTTAATACGCCTCTCTAAACGATTAAATTTAGAGAGGCGAGGGCTTAAGACTTGGAATAACTCGCGTTACACCTATTTTTTTAAGTGGGGGGAGTTTCCTCCCCCGCCTCTCAATTTAATTAACCTATCAATCTTAGGGCGTTGTTTGGCAAGTTGTTCGCTTGCGACAAAGTTGAAATCCCCGCTTGCTTCATCACATTGTTGGAAGCCAGCTTCGCCGTTTCGGCGGCGACATCAACATCCTCAATTCTAGACCTGGCGGCTTCCGTGTTGGTTACGGCCGTGTCCAAGTTGGAGATGGTCGATTGCAGTCTTGACTGGACCGAGCCAAAATTCGCTCTAAATCCGGAAACCTTGTCAATCGCTTCGTCTATAAGGGCCAAGTTTTCATTGGCGTCGGCTTTGCTGGTGATATTGGTGCCAGACAAGCCGAGACCGCTAATTGTAGCGTCTGTTTGTTCGGTGTCAAAGCCGATTTTGTTGTCCTCTCCGGCGTACGCGCCCACATGAAACTCCATGCGGCCATTTTCATTTTCACCGGTAAGAAGAGGGGCTCCGCTAAACGTGGTGGTTTTTGAAATTCTATCCACTTCGCTGAGCAATTGTTCGTATTCCAAGTTTAGATAACCTCTTTCCTTTTCACCCACCGTGTCTGAAGCAGCCTGAATGGAAAGCTCTCTCATCCGCGTCATAATGTTGGTGGATTCGTTCAATCCGCCTTCGGCGACTTGAATCATTGAGATGCCTTGGTTGGCGTTTCTTTGGGCCATTTGATAGCCTCTCGTTTCAGCTTCCATCTTTTTGGCGATCCCAAGCCCTGCGGCGTCGTCCGCGGATTTGGTGATTCTTTTGCCAGAAGCCAATTTTTCATAACTCTCACTGGTGACCCTGTCAGAATTTCTTAGGTTCTTTTGAACCATTTCAGACGCAACGTTAGTCCTAATTCTTAAGCCCATTGTTTACTCCTTGGTTAAAAATTAATAGTCTTAAGCCTGTCAGTAGCCGACTAAAGCTATCTGACAAAAGACCTATCGTCGCAGTCGGGAATTTATTTAGAACTTATTGGCGCCATTCTTGATAAAAACACTTTAAACATTTTAATATCAAGGGGTTAGAACATGAAAAAACTATATTTATTTGGTAGGCTTTTCGATCTTTTTTATAATACTGGTGGTGGAATAACCATGAACCAGCTTCAAAGATAGGACTTGTCCGCCATTTTCCAGCACAAATTCAGCCCCAACTATTTTATCCGCTTTCCAATCGCCCCCTTTGACCAAAACATCGGGTTTAATTCGCTTTATAAGCTCAAGAGGGGTCTGTTCTGAGAATATTTCCACATGATCAACCGCTTTTAAATTCTCTAAAATAAATTTTCGATCGCTTTCTGAATTTACCGGCCGCTCGGGCCCTTTTAATTGGCGCACGCTGGAATCGGAATTAAGCCCAATGACAAGCGCGTCCCCAAGCTTTTTCGCCTCGTTCAGATACTCCACATGCCCTCGATGGAGGATGTCGAAACAACCGTTGGTAAAAACGATCTTTTTTCCGGAAACCGCTTCAAGAAAGTTGGATAAAGAGGTGTTTTGCGTCACTTTTTAACGACTTTTGTGTCAGACAACCTGCTTTGAAGATCCAATAAATGGACAAGTCCAAAAGTTGCAAGTCCCAGCAATGTCAAAGCGCCTCTAAGAAACGCTTGAGACATTTTCACCCTTTTGCCTGTTTCAGAAAGCACTGTCAGGCCCATTAATTTTTTTCCAGGCGAAGAGAAGCGAGTCTTGTCAAAAAATGAAAAGTAAAAAAAATACAATAAAACTCCCATAGGCGCCGCCGCGCTCGCGAACAAAGAGAGAAGCGCTTCGGTTGAAAGCTCAATCAAGAGTCCAGAAGCCGCCAAAGCCCCCAAAAAGATGAGCGCCAGAGTTGAGCCGACAATAAGAAGGTCCGCTAAAAAAGCGGCAAAGCGAGGGAACAAGCCGGCGTTGCTGAAGGAAGAGGTTTGTTCTGGCTGAACTGTTTGAGCGGAAAGTTCTAGATCCCATTCTTTTTTTTCTTCTGTCTTATAAAAAGGAGCCAAGTCTCCCATGCTTAGGTCCTTGGATGAGTTCGACTTTTGTTTTTGAAGATAAGAGGCTCTTTCCAATAAATCCCTTTCAAGGTCTTTGGATTTTTCCTTTAAAGAGCTTTTAAGCTCTTTTTTGTTCTTAAGAGAATGATGGAACCCTAGGCCTTTGGTCAATGGCTTAAAGGGAAGATCTTCCTCAAACAACGCGTCGAAATCAATTTCATCTTTATTCATATTTTCCTCGTTAATTCACGCTCTCATAAATCTTCTCATACAAAATGGAAAGCATCAATGTTATGGCTCCAGCTTGGCGGCTAAATAGGCGCTCAAAGCGGGAACGGCGGTTTGAGTTCGTAAAATTGGCGTTGAAAAATTCAAGGGCGCGGCTCCTTTAAGTCGCAGAACGCTTTCTTCCTCGTCTTGGCTAAACCCCCCCTCGGGGCCAATCAGCAAAAGAGAATCTCCCTTTGTTTCGCTATCAACCCCGCCGCCTTTCTTTAAAGACGCCAAAAATATATTTGCATAGCGCTCCAGTGGCGCGTCTTTCAAAGCGCACACGGTTATGTCAGGCCTAAAAGGATTGTTTGATTGCTCCATGCCCGCAATAATAATTCTTTCCAATCTTTCCTCTTTCAGCGGGTACTTTTGAGAGCGCTCGCATTCCAATAAATATATTTTCTCTATTCCAAGCTCCACGCAAGAGCGCAAACAATTTTCCAAAGCGTCTTTTTTAGGCGCGCCAAAGCCCAAGTGCGCCAAATGTTTGGGCCTTTTCTCGGTCGTCGATCCAGACACCAATATCTTTAATTTATTTTTATCAATTTGCGCGACTTGTCCAAACGCCTTTGACCCTTTGCCGTTCAACAACACTATCTCTTGGTCTTTTTTAACCCGCGCCACATTCAACAAGTGATGCAACTTCTCTCCCTTAATCAGGGTTTCTCCTTCCTCAACAAAATCCTCCGGCAGATACAACGCTCTCATCGCTTTTCCCTTATTGACCGGTCTTTTTCAAAAGCGCGGCGGACCAATCGTTTTTAAAAAGAGTTTTTACCAGTTTCAAAGAAGGATCCAATTTTTGATAGTTTTCGACAACTTCCCTTTCTTGGCCTTTTAACAGGCCGGAAATCACGAGAAAAGTTTTTGTTCTTTCCACAATTTGCTTTCCCTCTTCCAATAACGTTTGCAGCAAAATATTGGCGAAAACCAAATCGTAATTTGATTGAAGACAGGCCTTGTCCTTGGTTAGCAGCAATCTGCTCTTAACTTTTTGCGCTTGAGGATTTAAATCTATATTTTGGCGGCTATTGTCGAGAGCCTGTTGATCAATGTCCAAGTAATCCACTCGCTCAAGAGCGGGAGCCGCCGCGCTTAAAGCGATTCCCAAAATGCCGGAACCGCAACCGAAATCCAGGCAATCGCCAATCTTGCTTAAATCGCCTATTTCTTCCAGCATAAGTTTTAAACACAGGAACGTGGTCTCGTGGCTTCCAGTTCCAAATCCCATGCCTGGATAAATAAATATGTCGTTCGACCGCGCTTCGGTGGCGCCTTTCTCCCAAGAAGGAATTATAGAGAGAGACGCGCCCACGCGAATTGTTTTAAAACTTTTTTTCCAATTTTCATTCCAATCCTCGCCTTTTCTTTGCTCAATCACCGCCGCGCAACCAGTATTTTGCTCCGATAAAAAATTTTGGAACGAAAGAGCGTCTTGCTTGTTTTCAAAATAAAGCTTTTTTTTATGATGCCCTCCCGCTTTAAGAACGCTTTCAACCTCTTCCAAGACCTCCACCGGCAAATCTCCTCCAGAATAAGATCTTTTCCCTAAGATTTGGTCAACCTTTTCTTCTTCTAGCGAGAAATCTTCAGATCCTTGGCAATTAAAGCGCTTAAAAGCGGCGTTCTCGCAAATCGCCATCAGGTTTTCATCATCAATATCGAGTTCAATATAGAAATAATCGGACATAAAGAATTTATACGCCAAATCCTCCTTATTTATCGGCCTCTTTGTAAATTTTTTACTTAAAAGCCGGTCCTCTTTGCGCTATAAGCTATGTTGTTATAATTACTGGGAGAATGAATTGCATTTAGTGGGAATTGCCGGCGGGTCTGGCTCTGGAAAGACAACTTTTGCTCACAAAGTGTTAAAAGGCGCGGGAGAATCCCACCTTTCGCTTTTGCACATGGACTCCTATTATTTACATCGGCAGCCCAAAGAATTGGAAACGGCCTCAGGCCAACCCAATTTTGACCACCCTCACTCCTTTGATTGGAAACTCTTGCGAGAGCACATTCAAGCGCTAAAATCGGGCGAGACTGTTCAAAGCCCGGTCTACGATTTTAAAACAAATTCAAGAACAAATCAGACCCAAATGATAAAACCCAACAAGGTTTTGCTCTTTGAGGGGATCTTTTCTCTTTTCGACAAAGAAATAAGGGACAAGCTCGATATTAAGTGCTTTCTGCACGTCGACGCCGACATTCGTTTCACTCGAAGGCTGCACCGGGACGTTAATGAAAGAAGCCGCTCGCTCGAATCGGTGATAGCGCAATATTATGAGACTGTGCGGCCTATGTACCAAAAATTCTTGGAGCCACAAAAACAGTTTGCGGACTTTACCGTGGGAGAGGAAACAAGCGTTGCCGCCAGCATTTTGGCCGCGAGACTCAAGGAGCTGCTTAATGAGCGAAAATAATTCTCAAAAAGAAGCGTTAAGCGTCACCCCGCTAGGGGGAGTGGGCGAAATTGGATCCAATTGCACTGTCCTGGAAAATGAAGAACATATTGTTATCATTGATTATGGCATCCTTTTTCCTTATGAAGATTTTTTTGACATTAAGTATTTAATAGCCTCTTTAGACAGCGTTAAGAAAAACGCCGAAAACAGCTCAAAAAAAGTTTCAATATTTATCACCCATGGACATGAAGATCATATTGGGGCCATCGTTCATCTTAACCAAGTTTTTCCAAGCGCCGAAATTCACGCGCCCAGATTCGCCGAAAAATTAATGCGCAAAAAGCTGCAAGCTTCCGGGCAAGCGGCAAAGATCATTAACTACACAGAAGACATCGTCCTTGACTTTGGAAATATTCAAATACATCCCATTCAGGTCACTCACTCAATTCCAGACACTTTCGGCCTGGTGATTCAAGAAAAAAACAACGGGTTTTCTCTGCTGTTTATATCTGACTTTAAATTTGACTTGAAACCTTTGTATGAAAAAGCCTTTAATTTTGAAAAGATCAAAGGGCTTTTTGAAAAGGCCTCAAAAAAAATTTGCATGATTGACTCCACCAATATCTTAAACACAGGCAAGACGCTCTCGGAAAGCGACCTGGTTGAAGATTTGGAAGAAATCATAAGACAGCCGAACAGAGTCTTCGTAACTCTTTTTTCCTCAAACATTTACCGGGTAAAAACTCTTCTTAATTTGGCCAAACAAAACAACAAAAAAGTTGTTCCCATCGGAAGATCTGTTCGCCAATACATAGAAAGCGCCAGTGAATGCGGAATTTTCGAGGATGAAATCGGAGCGCTTCAAAAAGAAGAACAAGTCCAAGATCCGTTAAGCTCAAAATATATTTATATCCTTACCGGCTGCCAAGGAGACCACTTTGGAGCCTTAAGAAGGGTCGCAAATTCGGAACACAAATTTTTATCACCTAAAAAAGGAGACGTGTTTTTATTTAGCTCCAAACCCATCCCTGGCAATGAAAAAAAGATTTTTCGCATCTACAACACGCTCACGGAAAAAGGCGCGGAAATTATCACCAATAGAGACATGAAAATCCACGCGTCAGGCCATCCTTCCCAACAGGACTTGTTGGAGCTTTACTCCCGCATCAAGCCCGACATTGTCATCCCAATACACGGGGAAAGCTATTTTTTAAAAAAACACGTTGATTTCATTAAAGGAAACCAGATTGGCGAAGCCCTTTACCTTAACAATTTCCACAAGCTTTCTTTTTCTTCCAGGGGAGATCTCTCCAAAGAAAAGCTTGAAGAAGAGCTCCCTGTTATTATTCACGGAAACCGGCTTCCCATCGAAAGAGAGGCCATAGGCAAGAGAAGGAAAATGGCCTGCAACGGAGTTTGTTTTATTAGCGTCAACGCCAAAAATAGAAGTTTGGAAATAACCACCTCCGGTTTGCCGCTTTCCATGGAAAAAGATTTGACAAAGATTAGCAACCTTGTCAAAGGCCAGCTTGGTAAAAAATTAATGGAAAAGGATCCTGAAATCATAAGCGAAGAGCTGAGAATTTTCACAAGAAACCTGTTTAAAAATTTTCTTGGCTACAAGCCCATAACAACCGTGCATATATTATGAACGTTTTTTTGGCGATTGCCGCGATTTTAATCTCCGGCCTAATTGTTTTAAACCTCAGATCAAAAAACGTCGCCAGGCAGTCTCTTTGCCTTATTTGTGAAGAATCCTTGAGCCATCCCCGCTATTGCGACGAGTATTCTTTCTGCCAGGAACATTTTAATGTTTACAAAGACGGTGAATGGGTTGTTTTAAGCCAAGGAAGCGCCTCGGCCGGCAGCCCGGATTTTGGCGTTGAACTTTATGAGACAAAGGGAAAATTGGTTGGATCTGGCATACCCTCTTTTATTCAAGCGAGCTATGAAGAAGAGAGCGGCAATATTGTGACAAAGATGAAGCTTTTGGTTTTAAAGCAAGATTTGGAAAAGGCCCAAGCCCTTTCCAAATCTTTTTTGAGTTAAATTTTGAAAGTTAATTTCTGTCGGTTAAATCTTCATTTGTTCCGTCTTTCCTTAGGAAGGAAGGAGTGTCAAATTCGTCATCTTCAAAATTCATAAATCCAAGCTTTTCGGCGATAGATTTCGCCTTGGAAGTTGAAGTCTCTACTTTTATTTCATCAGACTCTCGGCTAAAACGCCTTGGCGTCTCGGAACGATCTTCAGCGGCGGCGCTTTCTTCATTTTTTCTAGTTTCATAGCTAGAAGCCGCGTCCTTTATGCTCTTTGCAAGATTTGGTTTGTTTGAAGGATTTCTTTTTTGAGATTCATACTCGTCAAAGCGTTTTTCTTGAGCTTCGATATTGCTCTCTTTGATCTCGGAATAAGAGGCTTCGTCTAGAAATTTATTCAAGACGCCAGTGTCATTGCTCACCGCTTGAGAGAAGCTCTCTTGATTGGATGAAGAATCGCCTTCCTCCACGTCAAGCGAGGGGCTGGCGGCTCTTTGACTTTCAAAACTTTGTTCCAAATGAGCCTCTTCTTTTTGGGACGCGGCAGTTCGAGACGGGATTATTTCCGTGTTGGCGGCCACTTTTTCCTGGCCACCAAGCCCGGTGGCGATGACGGTAATTTTGACTTCGTCGCCCATTTCTTCGTCAATGACGGTTCCAAAAATGATTTCCGCGTCTTCGTCGGCGGCTTCCATAATGAGCGTCATTGCTTCGTTGGCCTCATGCATGCTCAAAGTCTCATTCCCAGTGATGTTAACGATAATTCCAGTCGCTCCGTCGATAGTGATGTCTTCCAACAACGGAGAGCTGATGGCGTTCGTGGCGGCTTTAACCGCTCTGTCCGGCCCTTCGGCTATGCCTGTGCCCATTAGAGCCAGGCCTTTATTGGACATGACTGTGTTCACGTCGGCGAAGTCGGCGTTTATAAAACCTGTGTTGTTGATAAGATCTGAAATGCCTTGAACCGCGTGCAACAAGACGTCATCGGCCTTCTTAAACGTGTCGACCAAGGAAAGACTCTCTCCGGCCAATTGCAAAAGCCTTTGATTTGGAATGGTGATTAAAGAGTCGACACTTTCTTCAAGCGCTTTAATGCCAAGATTGGCCTGCTTCATTCTTTTTCTTCCCTCAAAAACGAATGGCTTGGTCACAACTCCAACCGTCAGAGAACCCATTTCTTTTGCCAATTTGGCTATGACGGGCGCGGCTCCCGTTCCGGTGCCTCCACCCATGCCCGCGGTGACAAAAACCATGTCGGCCCCTTCCACCACCTCGCTTAATCTTTCATAATCGTCCAACGCCGCCTTTCTTCCGATTTCAGGATTCGCTCCCGCGCCTAACCCTTTGGTTAGATCGCCTCCTAGCTGGATCTTTGTGGTGGCCAAACTGGCCGCCAAGGCTTGCGAGTCAGTATTGGCAACGATAAATTCAACGCCCTCAAGGCCGGATTTGATCATTGTATTAACAGCGTTACAACCTCCTCCGCCAACACCTATAACTTTTATTCTGGCGCCTGTTGTAACTTCTCTGTTTTCGGCAATTTCAAACATAATCTCCTCCGAATTAAAAAATTTCTCTAAAGACGCTTTTAATCGATTCGCTAAAACGTCCAAAGACATCTTGTTCTGTGTTTTTGGGTTGCTTTTTATTTTTATTTTTCAAGTTTCTTCTTTTAGGAGCTTTGTACGACTCCAACAACAGGCCAAGCACCGTTGAAAACTTTGGATTCTGCATAACGCTGGTCATGCTTCCAAAAGGTTTGGGATATCCAATTTTTGCCGGCCTTTCCATCACATACTCGGCAAGCTCCGGCAGACCTTTGATTAAGGCTCCGCCGCCAGTGATTACATAACCGCCATTGATCATGCCATCCAGGTTTTTTTCCGCAAGCACCTCTTGGATGACAGTAAACAATTCTTCAGCTCTCGCCCCAAGCACTTCCGCAATTTGGCCGACCTTCACCTCTCTTTGCTTTGTGTTGGAAAGGCCGTTTACCGTGATATGGGCGGATTGATTGACCTTTTCCGGCAACACGCAACCGTGGTTCACCTTGATTCTTTCCGCTTCATTATGAGGTATCTTTAAAGCCACCGCCAGGTCGTTGGTGAAGTGATTGCCGCCCACAGGAATAATTTGAGAATGAACCAGGCTTCCGTCTTTCCAAACGGCCAAATCGGTGGTTCCCCCGCCAATGTCCACCAACACAACGCCTAAATCTTTTTCTTCGGATGTCAAAACCGATCTTGACGAAGCTATCGGTTGCAGCACAATATCTTTGGCCTCTATGCCGCAAGCCTCTACACATTTAATTAAATTTTGAATAAGCGGAGTCTTGCCAGTCACAATATGCACATGGGCTTCCAAGCGAGACCCGCACATTCCCACGGGATCCTTGACCCCGCTTGTGCTGTCGACACGAAACTCCTGGGGAATAACGTGCAACACTTCCCGGTCAGTGGGGATGAGCACGGCCTTGGCCGCCTCAACAACTCTTTCCACGTCTTGAGCGCTAATTTCATCGCCTTTTAAAGCCACAACTCCCCAGCTATTGAAGCAATTGATATGATTTCCGGCTATTCCCAAAGTCGCCTGACGCAATTCAGTGGCTCCCGCCATCATTTTTGCC
>JBBDND010000267.1:0-2042 GCA_040877865.1 Bacteriovoracaceae bacterium
AATGAGTTGGAAAATGAGCAAAAAAGCGAACAAGACGGTGGGGAAAAGAAGGGAAAGGTTCTTTTGATCGACGATGAAGCGGGCATTCTTGAGCTCGTTTCCGCCTATCTTAAAAATGAATTCAATGAAATTCTAGTCGCTCAAAACGGCAGTGAAGGTCTGGCTCAATTTAAGGCCAACCAAGACTTAGATGTTGTGATTTGCGATATCAACATGCCTGGAATGGAAGGAGTGGAAGTCATAAAAGAAATTCGACAGATCTCAGACTCCATTCCTTTTTTTTTTTTTACGGGTTTTGGCTCCAGAAAGAATATGTTGGAGGCCGCCAAGCACGGAGCCTTCGACTTTATTGAAAAACCCGACATTCAAGGGCTTTTAAAGTCTGTGAGAGCCGCGGTGTATGATTATAACAGCGGTGACAAAGAAAAAGACATGGAAGAGCATTTAAGCGAATATAAAAAACTTTTAAGCGCCAAAGAATCTTGATTTACTGCAAGACCATTTTAAGCAAAACCAAATTTAACCCCATGATGGCCAGGCCAATCAAAAAGTAAAACAAGCTTTTCGGGCGCGTCTTTGAGTTGGATGTTCTCATTTCTTTCATGCGCTAAGTTATAACGCGGCCGCTTTTGTTTTGTCTATAGTTAAGGGCCGGTTTGTAAAGAATAGAGCCCTAGGGAAACCCCTTAATTTCGAATACTTGGACCGTTCGCTATTAGGGCTTGCGTCTATCCAATAAAAAAAACCTAGAAAGGCGAGTTTGCCGTTTAATGTTGCCTAATATTTTCCTATAATGAACCGGATTTGAAAGGCTTATAAAAACGCGCTTATAAAGCACAAAAAATACATGGAGAGTTGCAATGTTTGAAAAATTTAAAGTTCCAAGCGATCTAATGCCAAGCGATCCCAGATTTGGAGTTGGTCCTTCCTTGATACCTGTTGAGCATGTTGAAAAACTGGCCCAGACGGGAAAAAGCCTTTTGGGAACATCCCATAGAAAACCTCCTGTCAAAAATCTGGTAAAAGAAGTCCAAGAAGGAATACAAAAATATTTTAATTTGCCAAAGGACTATGAAGTCGTCCTTGGCAACGGCGGCGCCACCTTTCTTTTTGACATGATCGGGCTCGGGCTGGTTGAGAAATCTTCGCTTCACTTTACCACCGGCGAATTCTCCAGCAAATGGCAAAAGGCCCACGCTAAAATTCCAGGAATCAAAGCCGATGCCAAGGACGCTGGACTGGGCAATGGAATTAATCCTGAATTCGCGCAAGGTTATGACATGATTTGCGCCACCTTGAACGAGACTTCCACGGGAGTTTTGATTTCTGAGCTGCCGGACGCGCGGGACAAAGACGTTCTCGTCGCCGTTGACGGCACTAGCGGAGCGGGACAAATACCAATTAACTTGGAAAATTGTGATCTTTTTTTCTTTTCGCCTCAAAAAATCTTCGCCAGCGAAGGCGGATTTTTTGTCGCCATCATGTCTCCAAAAGCTATAAAAAGAGCCGAAAAGATAGCCGAAACCGAGCGCTATATTCCGGAAGTTATGAGCTGGAAGCTCGCGATAGACAACTCTAGAAAAAATCAGACTTATAACACGCCTTCCATCTCAACCATTTTCCTTTTGAATGAACAGTTGAAACTGATGAACGACTTGGGCTATGAGAAGGTTATTCAAATGGCGAATAAAAAAGCCGATCTTATCTACGGATGGGCGGAGTCAAAAGACTATCTTTCTCCTTATATTGAAGATCCAAAATTTCGCTCCACTTCGGTGGCAACTATTAATGTCGATGAGCGCTATCCTGTTAAGGATTTATTAACAGTTTTAAGGGAACAGAACGCGGCTTGGGACATTGATTCTTACAGAAAATTAGGCAAGAACCAGTTTAGAATCTCTCTATTTCATAATGTAAGTTATGAAGATCTCGAAAAGCTTACACAAATTTTATCGAGAGCGATTGAAGAAAACGCTTGATTCAAATTTAAGATTCCTTAAGCTATGCCGATAGTCTCTACCTCATGGACATCGGCGCTTATG
>JBBDND010000268.1:0-2035 GCA_040877865.1 Bacteriovoracaceae bacterium
TGGCCGCTTTCGCGTCTTTTTTTGGCTCGTACACTTCAAGAGCTTTTTTAACTTCGTAATCGCTTAAAGTGACCATGTGATTTCGAACATTAAGTCCAACCGACTTAAGCTTTTCCACCAAATCGATGGCTCCCACGCCAATCTCATTCGCCAACTCGTATACCTTTTTCGGCATTAACTACCCCTTTTTAATCCTTTTTAATTTATTTCAACTTAAACGCCGCCAGCTCTTCCCGCAGCCTTCTTTCGGCTTCGGAGAATTTCTGGTCATCATCTTCTTCTGTTGCCGCGCTTTCCGACTTTATCATTCCCATTCGAGCCGACGGCACAGCTGAAGCGGAGACGATTTCAGCTTCCTCGGCGGGCTCGTTTTCTATCTCTTCATTTTCAATGCCATTGCTGGCCGCTTCGACAAGCTCTTGAGCCTGTTCTGGTTCCATATCCAAAAATCTGCGCAGGTCGTCCGCGTCTGTGGCGCTTAAATCAACAACTGACATCACCCCATTTTGAATAAGCACTTGAGCCGTGGCTTCGTTGACGCCTTCGATTTGGCTAAGATTTTCAACAGAAGCTTTGACTTTCTCCTGCAGTTTGGACTTGGAGATAATGTTGACTTTCCAACCCGTCAGCATGGCCGCAAGCCTGACGTTTTGTCCCCTGCGCCCGATGGCCAAAGAGAGTTGGTCTTCCTCGACGATGACGTCTAGAACTTTCTCTTCGGCGTTGGCGTTGATTGAAGTTATGTCGGCCGGAGCCAAAGCGTTTTTCACAAAAACTTCGACGTCGTCATGCCATTTGACGATGTCAATTTTCTCGCCCTGCAGTTCGTTGACAATATTTTGAACCCTTGATCCTTTCATCCCAACACAAGCGCCCACAGGATCGATATCGCGATCGTCGGTGGACACGGCGATTTTGGCTCGATGTCCCGGCTCTCTGGCGGCGGCTTTAATTTCTATGGTGCCGTCTTGAATCTCAGGCACCTCTACTTCAAACAACTTAACCAAGAACATGGGTGACGTTCTGGTCAGACGAATTTCCGGGCCCCTGTTGGTCATGACAACTTCAGATAAAAACGCTTGCACTCTGTCGCCCGGTTTAAAAGTTTCTCCGTAAATAATTTCTTTTCTGGCAAGAATAGCGTCGGCTTTTCCAAGATCGACGATGACATTGCCTCTTTCATACCTTCTCACAATGCCCGTGACCAAGTCGCCTTCCCTGTGCTTAAACTCGGCAAAAAGAATTTCTCTTTCAGCGTCGCGCACTTTTTGAAAAATAATTTGCTTGGCGGTTTGGATGTCTACGCGTGAAAACTTTGGGTCTTCGATTTTTATTCCCAACTGATCCCCAACTTCGCAATCCGCGTCCAATTCTTTGGCCTGATCGTGGTCAATTTCAACAATGGGATCTTTCACCGAATCAACAACGTTCTTGTACTGGAAGATTTCAATTTCTCCGTCATCCAAATTATATCTAGCCTCGAACTCTCCCTGTATTCCGTATTTTTTTCTGGCGGTCACCAAAAAGGCTTGTTCAATAGCTCCAATGACCACGTCTTTTTTTATTCCTCTATCTTTGCCTAATTGTTCAATTACTTTGCCTAGTTCAGAAAAGTTCACTTTATTCTCCTTAAGAATTAAAGATCGGGATCGAGATTCGCTTTTTTTATATCTTGAAGACTTATTTCAAATTGCGTCCCTTCCACGTTTAATATTAATTTTTGATTGTCGTATTCTTTTAAAACGCCTCTTATTTTTTTCCCGCCTTTAAATTTTTTGGGCAGGGCGCCGTCTTCCAGCGGGCTTGTTGTTCCCACTAAAATTTGCTCTCCGAGCGCCGACTCAAAATGTTGCTCGCTTTTAAGTTTTCTATAAACGCCGGGAGAGGAAACTTCCAAAACGAAATCGTCTGGAATCCAATCGGCCTCTTCAACATGGGGAGTGAAGGCTCTATCCACCGCCACACAATCTTCAATAAGAGCCGATCCAGTCTTTTTATCGGCAATATAAACCCGCAAAGTTTTTCCGCTTTTAAC
>JBBDND010000269.1:0-11189 GCA_040877865.1 Bacteriovoracaceae bacterium
AGGACGCTTTTACTCAACTTAATTTTAAGAAAGCTCAAATGCCTCATAATCCCTTGGAGGGCGACGCCCTGGACAGTTATGAGGTGGTTAAAGTTCCTATCGCCTCGCAAACAAAAGAGGCGCTAAAAGACATAGATCTGGACACAAAATCCAAAGCGCGTTGTAAGAACTTTTACGCTCTGGGCATGACTTATTTTATGTACCACCGCGAACTTGAACCAACTATTAGATGGATCGAGCATAAATTTAAAGGCAAAGAAAAAGTGATTGAAGCAAATATTAAAGCTTTAAAATCCGGGTACAACTTTGCCGACACCATAGAAATCACCGGACAACGATACAAGGTTAAACCCGCCAAGATTGAAAAAGGCGTTTATCGCCAAATTAACGGCAACACCGCCACCGCTTGGGGCTTTATCTGGGCGGCCCAAAACGCCGGGGTCAATTTATACTTGGGATCCTATCCCATCACTCCCGCCTCCGATATTTTGCACGAACTCTCCAAACACAAAAATTTTGGAGTGGTCACTTTTCAAGCCGAAGACGAGATCGCCGCGGTCTGTTCCGCCATAGGGGCGAGCTTTGGCGGAGCTTTGGGAATCACCACATCCTCCGGTCCTGGCATCGCTTTAAAATCCGAAGGCATGAACCTCGCGGTTATGCTTGAGCTCCCTTTGGTGGTGATTGACATTCAAAGGGGAGGACCTTCCACCGGCCTGCCCACTAAAACCGAACAATCCGATCTCAATATGGCCATGTATGGCAGAAACGGCGAAAGTCCCATGATTATCTTGGCCGCAAAAAATCCTAGCGATTGTTTCACTATGGCGTTTGAAGCGGCAAGACTTTCATTGGAGCATATGACTCCCGCTATTTTATTGACTGACGGCTTTATCGCCAACGGTTCGGAGCCTTGGAAGTTGCCCGATCCTCATAAAGATTTTCCAAAAATCAAAACCCGCTTTGCCAATCCAGAGGACTACAAGGAAAAGACTTTCTTTCCTTACGAGCGGGACTCGGACAAGTTGGCCAGAATGTGGGCGACGCCTGGCATGCCAAACTTAATGCATAGAATTGGCGGGCTGGAAAAAGAAGAAAACACCGGCAATGTTTCCTATGATCCCCACAATCACGAGTTGATGGTGAGAACCAGACAAGAAAAGTAGATCGTGTCGCAAATTATATTCCTGAACAAGAAGTTCTTGGCAAGCATTCAGGCGACCTTCTCATTGTCTCTTGGGGCGGAACTTATGGCGCCACTTACCAAGCGGTCAGCCAGGCCCAGAAAGCGGGTAAGAAAGTAAGCTTAATGCACATGCGATACTTAAATCCCATGCCCAAAAACACGGAAACGATTTTAAAAGGGTTTAAAAAAATAGTGGTGGCCGAGCTGAACGCCGGACAATTAAAAAATATTATCAACGCCCGCTATAATTGCAATGCTCTTGGCTATAATAAAGTGCAAGGCAAGCCTTTTATGATTCGAGAGTTGACGCAAATGATAGAAACAGAATTGGAAAAACTATAATGAGTGAAAATGTTAAATTAACCAAGAAAGATTTTAGCAGCGATCAGGAAATCAAATGGTGTCCCGGTTGCGGGGATTACGCTATTTTAGCCGCGGCTCAAATGGCCATGGCGCAAATAGGCAAACCTCCCCACGAGGTCGCCGTTATTTCAGGCATTGGCTGCTCCTCTCGTTTTCCCTATTATATGTCTACTTATGGCATGCACTCTATTCACGGAAGAGCGCCCGCCTTTGCCACCGGACTCAAATTGCAAAATCCCGATTTAAGCGTGTGGATGATTACAGGAGACGGCGATGGATTAAGCATCGGGGGAAATCATCTTGCCCACATCATCAGAAGAAACCTAAACATTAATATTATTTTGTTTAATAATGAAATTTATGGACTGACTAAAGGCCAATATTCTCCCACCTCCTCTTCAGGTCTAACCACCAAGTCCACTCCATATGGCTCCATTGACCGGCCGTTTTCTCCGCTTAAGTTTGCTTTGGGAGCTGGATCCAGCTTTTTTGCCAGAACTATGGACACCGATCCCAAACATATGATTGAGGTGTTTAAGGCGGCCAATGAGCACGAAGGAACCAGCGTCATTGAGGTCTATCAAAACTGCGTTATTTTTAATGACAAGGTTCACGACAAATTCACCAATAGAAAAACTCGGGAGGAAAGCACCGTAAGAATTGAAGCGGGAAGGCCTATGATTTTTGGCGGCAAAGACAAAAAACTGGGATTGAAGCTGGAAGATTTTGAGCTGAAGGCCGGCGAGTTTGAAGACGAGTCTGAATTAGTCGTCCATGATCCTTCCAAGGCGTCATTGGTTCATATGCTAAGCGAGCTAAAGGAAGTGGTTCCCATGGGAGTCATTAACAAAGTGGAAAATCAGCCAATTTACGATCAAGACGCGCAAAAACAAATAGACGCGGTTAAAGAGAGTAAAAAAGCGGGCAAAATCGAAGACCTTTTATATTCTGGAGAGATTTGGGAAGTATAAAAAAAGGCCTCATTCGAGGCCTTTTTTATATCGCGCCAAGCGCAAATGTTTTTCATTGATTCTTTAAGAGGGGGAACCAATGACAGTGTGTGCGGGCGTCCTCGTCTTAAGGACTCGAGAAATTTACAGAATTAAGCATTACTTGAACAATATAATCTTTTAATATCACTATCTAAAAATTCTATAGGGTCTTAAGGAACAATTCATTTTTAGGCAGACAACATTTTTAGAATAACGTTGCTGGGCAGCCCAACTCGCTTGCAATAAACTAAAGCTATGAAATGGCTTAATTATCATCACTTGTTGTACTTTAGAGAAATTGCCAAAGAAGGCTCAATCGCCAAAGCCAGCGCTAAATTATTGGTGGGGCAACCGGCGTTAAGCTATCAATTGAAACAATTGGAAGAAAGCCTGGGGGTTTTGCTTTTTGAGCGCAAGAACCGCGCTTTGGTTTTGACTGAGGCGGGAACTATAGCCCTGGAATACGCGGAAGAAATTTTTAATAAAGGCGAGGAGTTTATGCAGGCCTTTAATTCCAAAACTTTTCTTGAAAAGTCCCGCTACCGTTTGGGAGCGTTGGCGGGACTGCCAAAGACTTTGGTGGTGAAAGTTTTGGAAGAGGTTAAACGGCTCGAACCCAGGTGTTTTGTGTCTACCTATGAGGCGGAAAGCGACGAGCTGACTGAAAAGCTGTTAAAGCACGAGCTGGATTTGGTGATCACCAACGATCCCGGAAGGCCTGTCAGCGATGTTTACAGAAAATTGGCGGGGTCCGCTCCGGTGTCCGTCTATGGATCTAAAAAGTTTGAAGCTCTTCAAGAAAACTTTCCCGACTCTTTAAACGAGGCTCCTTTTATTTTGCAAACTATGCACTCCAAACTGCGCTTTGATATCGAGCAGGTGTTTATGTCTAACAAGATCAAATACGACTTGGTGGCCGAATGCCAAGACTCCTCCGTTAAAAAAATGTTGGCCCAAAACCATCAAGGGTTGATCTTTATGCCAGAGTTTGCGGGAGCGGCTCTGGTTGAAAATGAAAACTTGATTAAAATTGGATCCCTGTCGGGACTTGAGGAAGAATATTGGTTATTAAGCGCTAAGAAGTTAATTAACAATCCCATCACCGATAAAATATTGGAATCATTTGCTATCTGAAAGCTGATATTTTAAAACCCCTCGCTTTAGTTTTTTAAAACTTCTGCTTCTATTTTATGCAATTATAACGCGATTGATTCAGCGCTAAAATATGTCTAAGGATAATACAAACGGAGGCGCGTGATGAAAAAATTATTGGCAAAAATGGGATTGATGACAATCTTAGGCCTGTTTGCGATATCTTGCGCCACTTCTACCAAGGAGTATCACGTAGAGTTGACAGATCGGCCTGAGGAAGTCGCGGAAACTGAAGCCACTGCCGCAGAAGACACTTATGGAGAGTTTCCCTATATTGATTATGGGGTTACCAGGTAGCGTCTTTAATGGTGGCTTTCAATATAGTCGGAGTTTTTAAAGAATTTAACTTCGGGGAATTTCTCTTGGCATAATTTTAAATCCCACTCGGATTTTACCCCGTAGCATTTACGATTTTTGCCGTCGAGCAAGATATTGGAAGAATACTGTTTGCTAAATAGCTCGTCTTCCTTTTTATCGGAAAACATTAGCCAACGCACGCCCATAAAAGGCGTGGCTTCATAGTCCGCTCGCACTTTGTACTCGTCTTCCAGGCGAAACTTGACCACTTCAAATTGCAGCACACCTACGGCCCCGAGCATTTTCTCTTGAGTTGAAGGACGCAAAAATGTTTGCACGGCTCCTTCTTCGGAAAGCTGTTTAAGTCCTTTGTCCAAGTGCTTGGCCTTTAAAGGATCTTTTAGGGAGACTTTTCTAAAGAGCTCCGGCGCAAAACTTGGAATGCCGGTGTAGCGAAATTTTTCGCCTTCGGTGAAGGTGTCGCCGATTTGATATTTACCGGTGTCGTGCAGGCCTATAATGTCGCCAGGGTAGGCGTTGTCCACAATCTCCCGGTCCCGCGCCTGAAAAATTTGCGGAGTGGCGATTCTGACTTCCTTTTCAGTCCGGACATGAAAAAGTTTTGAATTGCGGGTGAAAACTCCTGAGCAGACTCGCATAAAGGCGATGCGGTCGCGATGTTTTTTGTCCATATTGGCCTGGATTTTAAAAATAAAGCCGGAAAACTTGGGATGCTCAGGAGACACCACAATGGATTCGCTGTCCGATTCGTAAGGAGGAAGAATGGCCTTTCTAGCTCTTGGAGCCGGAGCGCGGTCCGTGATCATGTCCAGCACTTCTTTGACGCCAAAGTTGTAGAGGGCGGATCCAAAAAAGACGGGGGTTTGAATGCCCGCCAGGTATTCTTCAAAGCTAAACTCGGGAATCAGCTCGTCCACCACCATAAGGTCTTCTTCCAGCTTGGCCTTTAATTCCTCGCCGATAAATTCCAAGACTTCGGGAGAATCCAAGTCGCTGGCGTCGACGACCTTTGGCTCAAAAGGATTTTTTTGGCCTTTAAAAGAGCGAATGCTCTTGGTTTTGATGTCGTACACGCCTTTAAAGTCCACCCCGGAGCCAACCGGCCAGGTCATGGGAATGCATTGGATGCTAAGCTCTTTTTCAATATTGTCTATCAGCTCGAAAGGATCAAGAGATTCCCGGTCAAACTTGTTCATAAAGGTCACGATGGGAGTGTCTCGCAAGCGGCAGACTTCCATTAATTTTTGGGTTTGCTCCTCCACGCCTTTTGCGGAGTCAATCATCATAAGAACGGACTCTACCGCGGTCAGAGTTCTATAGGTGTCTTCGGAAAAATCCTTGTGCCCTGGAGTGTCCAAAAGATGCACGTAGCGATCGTTATAGATGTAGCTCATGACCGAAGAAGTGATGGAAATGCCTCGATCTTGCTCCATTTGCATCCAATCTGATTTGGCGTAATCGCCGGATTTGGATTTGACCATGCCGCTTTGATCCCGCACCACTCCTCCAAACCACAAAAGCTTTTCAGTCACAGTGGTTTTGCCGGCGTCGGGGTGGGAGATGATGGCGAAGGTGCACCTTTCTAAATCTTTGCTCATGGAAACTCCAAAAATCTAATCAGTTGAAGCTCGAAGTGCCTTTTGATAGCCGGTTTACGGCTTTTGTTGGCTTTTATCTGCTTTTAAATGATTTAATTAAAATTTATTTACTTTCGGGGTTTTTTCGGGGTTTTTTCAAACTCATCGGGGTTTTTTCGGGGTTTTTTTCGATAAAGTTTTGGCCCTTAATGGCACCGCAAATAGCCATTTAAGGCAATATAAAGGCTTGATGTTACGTAGTAAAGAGCTAACTTATTCGATTGAAAAGAAACGTCCCCGAGTGGTCCAAGGGAATGCTTGCAAAACCGCTAAATGACCGGTTCAAATCCTAAAGAATCCTCCAAATTTTAAGGCCACTGATTGAACGATCTAGTGGCTTTTTTTTATCTATTTGAAATTATTCACTCGAGGTTTCAATCACTTAGTCTTTTTTTCTGCTCGAAGTCTGTCTCTGACTGTCTCAAACTTTCACCCATTGGCTTGTTTTGTGCTTAATTTGTGCTTACGAAGCAAAGCGTCGCAAATCTTTAAGCACAAATGGGCTTTTTGAAAGTTTAAAACGCTGTAAACTCCGTCTTGTACGGCTTTTAAATACATGAGAGCCGTTACACAAAGCCCGCCAATTCGTCGTCTCCATATTGAATTTTACTTAAAAAGGAGATGTATTATGAGCAAGCGCATTAAAAAAGTAATGCCTACCAGAGAGAGTGAGACTTTAATAAAGCTTCGTAAAAAACAGGGACTCTCTCTTAGAAAATTGGCCGACCTTATGGAGATTTCTTTCTCAAGGGTGCACCAAATGGAAAGTGGAAGAGACGATTTAAATGAAGAGTATCTAGAAAAATTTTTGAGTGTGCTGGGATTAAATAGGGAAGATTGGGAGTTTCACATTGGAGCTAATTACAAAATTGAACCTCTTAGAGATCAATGTTTTGAGATCCTTAAAACACTTGAACCTGGGAAGCTTGAGAAGGCTTACCTATTTCTTTCTGATTTATAACATGTCCCCAATTGGAAAAGTGAAAAGGATTGGGTAGATTCTTTTCAAAGGGACATTTTATATCTTGGAGTCGTGCTGTATTCATTTGGAAGTAACACGAGTTGCATTTACAACAATTGACTGAAATTGAGCTTTCTAGCTGCTCTGGATTCGGAGATAGTCAAAAATGCTTGATGTCTCATTTTAAATTGACTTGTTAATCTCTTGGCTTTTGTTCCTCAAACCAAATTTCAGTTTCAAACTTGCCATTAGAGTAGGTAATAAGCGCATTATAAGTTAATCGTCCGAAAAAACGATCAGCTCCTTTTCCGAATAATTGTTTTTCACCGCCTATAAGCCATATAACCTCCAGCTCATTTTCACTTAACCAGGTTTGAAACTCTTGTTTTGCTATTAATGCATACGATGGTCCTGAGTTTTTAACACTAGGATCTAAGAAAATGACTTGTCCCTTTTCTCCCTTCCAGCAACCAATATCTTCTATACTAGATTTTAAGCCAAGTTCATTGATTAGTGTTTCACTCGGAAGATAAAAATTGATGCTTTCATCGATTGATTTATCTAAGTTGCCTCTTTCCCATTCGTAGTTACAGACAGGTACCAAATATCTAGTATCAAATTGGTTATACCAATGTTCTTCGATTTCAACCCAGTCTGTCATGTCTTTACAAGAAGGGTGCCATGGATATTCCTTAAAGTAAGATTGGTGACCAGTGGAGCTAGGTCTTACAGTGTGAGGGTCAACCAAGTTCTCTTTTTGAATAAGCTTTTCTTTGATCTTTTTCACGTCCGGCTTTTTTATTACAATTGAGTTTATTCTGAACCACGCATCTGGTTCGGCTACCTCGATATCTTCATATTTTTCTGAATCTAAAGACTTCATCCTCCAAGATGAGAAACCATGCAATACTAAGAATTCCATGGCTTCATCTGACTCAACACTCAGAATTTCATTAAATGGAGGTAGAATCTCTTTATTCCACAACCATTTTTTTTGTTCTTCCAACTTAGACTCAGGAAACTTAAATACGAACGGCCTCCACCAAAATTCATCAAGTGGTTCACTCCAACCATCATATTGAGTTTTTCTTACTAAAAGACTAGGATCAATATCTCTTTCATGTAACTGCCATGGGCCATAAAACTTTGAATCTTCAATATCTGAATATCCTCGATCAATCCAATGAAGGTTGTCTGAAAGTCTTGCCAAGAGCTCTCGCAAAGCAATCCACTGATATTTTTTTCCAATTCTTTCAATTGTTTTGTCTGAGGCTCTTCCCCTTTGACAATACCTGTCTTCAAATTTTTGAAATAGATCCTTACTCCAGCCAAGGTCATATGCCCGTTTACATACCCACCTTTGCATCCATTTCCGACTAATAGAAGCAGTTCTATCTCCAACTCCAAGTCCCGAAACCCACCTAAGCTCTTCCCTCAAGTCTAGATCTAATCCATCATCAAGACGCTTTTTTAAGTCATCCCATGATATTAGATCATCCTTCTGGTCAGAGTTTTTTTTATCATGATCCTTTAACTTTTCTTGCAAGTCACCTAAGTCTTTGTTTGAAAGAGCTTTTAAAGCTTTTAGGATTGTAGCATTAGAAGGTCTTTCACGTTTTTCCTCTTGTTCCAAGTATTGCTTAAATTCATTCTTTAATGGTTCAGGCAATTTAGCTGAAAATTCCCAATGAACCTCACTACCTGTTTGAGGTGTTTTTTTGTCAAGTGTTGTTGGCGACCATCTATGTACGCATCCCATAGAATAGTTACCAAAATCACCAGGAAATCCCATAATTGAACTTTTTATAGCTGATTTAAAAGTATCCTCAAACATTTTATCTAATTCTTCTTGTGGAGGATTCTCAATCGGCCATTCACTTGAATATGGAGGCCTACATAACTTGATATCATAACCATCAGTCAATAGGCCCTTAGAGAGTGCATATTCCATAATGCCTCTGCCATAATCTCTCAAGAGAAGGTTAGGGTAAGGCCTTCCACTCTTAAACAATTTTTTATAAACATATTCAGCAACTTCGCAAATTGTCTTTTCATCTTCGATATAACATAATGCCCCATATGACGCGGCATAAGCTCTCTCTTGAAGATATAGATCATCTACTTCTTTAAAATTTTGAAGTGTCTTTAATATCAAGTTAGGTTTCGTTAAAAAAACTTTCGCGAGGGACTTTGTTGCATGGTCCCTTATTCTCCTGTTAGATGTAGTGGTCATCCACGTTAAAACCTTTGCCGTAAGACGAAGTCTATCTTCTTCGACAACTGAAAGATCTGAAAACAATGCCCAGTCAATAATTGTCCTCAAAGTAGACTCACCTTCTCCGTCTTCTTCACTCTGATCTTCCAAAGCAATCGGCACAGACCAAAAGTTATCCCTTTCAGCCAAAGCTTTCGGCTTTAAATTTTTATCTAGTAAATCAGCGTTCCAAAGGTGGCCAGGCTCTGTTGAAAATGACAACAAAATTTCAATTCGTTGATCATGATAAGAGTTGGAATTAACATTATTCAGAAGTTCTAAGGTTCTACTGGTAAAACTATTATGAGAGCGCCACTTTACTGCATCTAAAAAAGTGTGTTCAAAAAAATATCGGTAATATTGTTCATCATTATCGAGATAATCAACAAACTCTTTCTTGAATATCTCAGGGACTATTACCCCTAAAGCCTCGACTACACCGCTATAAGAATAAAGTTTATGATTATCAATTAAGGAGTTGATAAACTCCCCATATGAGAATAATTTATCGATCTTTCCATCTTCTGAATATAATTCAACTAAGTGCAATGCCAAATAATGGTCGCTGAATCTTTCATATGTAAATCTTATAACTTCCATTCCCCTTCTCCCTCCTTCGGGATCAGGTGCTATGTCTGTTGAGAGAATCCCTTCATCAAGAAGTAATTCAAAAAGAGTATCACCAGTGTTCTTCTTTGAGTCATGATTATCTATTATTGTTCTTGCCTTCTTAAGAGGAATTCCGTGTAAATCATCAGGGTACAAAGCTCTAACAAAAGAATCTAAACTATCCTTTACAACATTCTCCCCAGGTAGAAACCTTTTTTTTCTGTTTACGACCTTAGAAACACTATTGATATAAAACTCAAATAAAGCTGTTATACCATTTAGCCCCTTAGGGAAGGAGTCTCGGCCACTTGACTTTATGGCTTCACAGCATGTTTTTAAAAATAAAGGATTACTAAATTCAGGCGAAATGACAGGTGCACTAGGCGTTGAAATGCCTTGTTTTGAAAGATAGATGGATGCAGCTCTATGTTCGTAGCCACTGAATCCATGATGCTGAATCTTTGATATTTTACCTGTTCCCAGGTTTTCTGGAATTAAGTAGTCTTCAAAGGTTGAGCGACAACTAAATATTAGAGCAATATTTTCAAAGCTGGAAAGCTCTGAAACCATTGGAGAGATTTGATCAAACCACTGATCTTTAAATAGCCCTTCATTTATAGCGTCGACAACAATTAGTAGTCTTGTTCTATGAGCTTCCCCACATGCATCCAGAGCACCAAGTACCTGTTCTCGGGAATAGTTAGATAGATCTAGAGATTTTCCAAAGAAGTCAACCGCATTTCCCCCTTCGTAGTGATTACCAAGTACAAATAATGTTGGGAGAGATTCTTCTAATCTTTTTAGGGTTAAGTCGCAGAGGAGGTGAGACTTTCCTATTCCTGCCTCTCCAAGAAGTAGTATCACTTTGTTTTTAGCGGAATTCACGATATTACCACGAAGAAAAGCTTCTACAGATGACACTCCTCTTGAAACATTATAGAGGTTGCCTGATAAGGAAGTATGATCTTCATCTTTTAAGTTGCCCTCTTTATTTTGTTGATGAAGAATCTCGTAACATTTGTCAATAAGCTTTAGGATGTCCTTGGTTTGTTCTTGTAGGCTCTCCAAGGCGTCTAGAAATGAATTCTTTAGGATGGAACTTGAAAATGATGAGTAGGTCTCATTAAGTGCTGTACCCAAACTTTGCCATCTTGATAGGCTTGTATCGATGTTTTCATTTCTGATGAATTTCTCTAAGTATCTGCTTTTACTCTCATAGAGTAAGTCTTTCTTTTCTTTTAAAAGTTCTTTCCACCGCTTCGTTTGGCCAATGCCATCAAATACCTTCGCAATAGGCAAATCGAGGTGAAACTCCTTTGAAAATCTATCTCCTAGTGTATCCTTAGAAATGTTGGCTATTTTATACAACGTGGAATGACTTACGGCCGGCTCATTAAACCAATAAAGTGCTCTTCCTGAAAATTTAGGGTCTTCAGAGGTTAGATATGTCACCATTTCATGTTTACACCAGTAAGTGAATTCAACATCCATGCCTTTTTCTCTAGCTAATTCTTCCCATTTAGCAACATGATTTTTCCATTTATCCCAAGCGGAATTAGTCGTTTTGTCGCCTACCTCTTTACGGCTATCACTCCAATCTCTTGGTAGGCAAATATAGTATTTCTTTAGGCTTGGGTGTTTACTTAGAGCTGTACTTACAGATTTATCGATTTGCTTCCATTGGCTATCACCCAATGTGTCGATAAAGTACTTCGCT
>JBBDND010000270.1:0-11182 GCA_040877865.1 Bacteriovoracaceae bacterium
CCTGGCTTTGGCGGCCACATTTATTATAAAATTTCTAGGCTGGACCTGTAGATTCCAGCTTAAATTTCCCGACGACAAGGCAAGAGCTCGCTTTGAAAACGCCCTCTTTAAAAATCAGGAACAATTTCTTTTAGGTTTTTTTCACCAGGACGAGTTGTGCTTAATGCCCTATTTTCAGAATAAAAAATTGGCGGTCTTGGTTTCTCTTTCCAAAGATGGAGAAATCATGCGAAAGGTGGCGCAAAGGCTGGGAGTCGCCACAGTCAGAGGTTCCTCCTCTAGAGGAGCGGCGCGAGGATTGTTGGCGGCCATTAAAAAGGTTCGGGAGGGGTATCATTTCGCCCTCGCTGTCGACGGACCTCGAGGGCCTATTTATAAGGTAAAAGAGGGTCTTCCCGCCATCTCTCAAAAAACCAAAACCCCCATATTGCCGGTGAGAGCTTTTCCTTCCAAAGCAAAAATATTTTCGAGATCATGGAATCAAGCCAAGCTCCCTCTGCCTTTTTCAAAAATAACGCTAAAGTTTGGAGATTTAAAGATGTACAGCTCGCAGGAGTTGGAAAAAGCTCTGAAGGCTCTTTAAGAAGCTAAAGGAATGTTTGCAACACCTCTAGAACCGCTCTAGCTCTGGTCCGTTGGCATGTCCCAGACTCGATAGAGCATCCCGCGTTTTCAATTGTCAGTCTCACAACACTTCCCTTTTCGACTTGCGCTTCCGGACCAAAAACAACTTCTCCGCCCAAGGAACAAAGGGAAAGAAGATCAGGAGCTTCATGTCTTAAAAAATAAACATTTCCTCCGCCGGTTCTTTCGCTAATGGCGTTTCCTTGGTAACAAAACTTGGAGCCTCCTGCCAACAAACTTGCCCAACCAACTCCGCTATTGCCCTGAAGGACGTCCACTTCATTAGGAATTTGCAGGCGAGCTGAAAAACTCAGCTCGACATCTTGAGAAGTTCTTTCAAGAGGAGCAAAACTGATGGATGCCAAGGCGACAACTTGATTGGCCGGAAAAGGCGGGACGGCATCGTCACCCTCACCGGCAGTGTTGCCACAACCAAAAAAGAAGAAGAAAAAACTGATCAAAGCTGTAGAAAAAAGCCAATTGATTGCCATTATTTTAATCTTTACAATAAACCGCCCCTGAGTCACATTGATTATCCATATGTCGCTAGATTGATCAAGCCGGCTAAACCATTTATGCAAATAGACGATAAGAAAAATATGGCAAAAATCGATTATAATTGGAACATGAACAAGTCAACGGAAACGTCGGAAATCGGAGAAGAAGAGAGTTTGGAAGGCCTTGCGCCGGAGCTGCCCAATAGAAAAAATCTGCAATTGCCTAGAAGGTTTTTTCACATGGCCATGGGGATAACCATCGCGACGCTTTATTGGTTCACCTTCACCCATCAGGGAGCCATTCACACCCTTGGGCTTTTTGCCTGTTTGCTGTATGTAATGGAACAAATTCGGATCAACTATCCTGAAATGTCCAACAAGTTTTTGCCGATAACCAAATTTTTCATGCGAGCGGAAGAGCAGCTAAAGGAATCAGCGATGGTTCCTTATGTGTTTGCCGTGCTTTTGACCATCATTACGTTCCCCAAACCGCTGGCGTTAATTGCCATTTATACTTTGGCCATAGCCGATCCATTAAGCGCCATCGTTGGAATAAAATTTGGAAAAAGAAGGATTGTTTCCCATAAAAGCTTGGAAGGCTCCTTGGCTTTTTTTATATCCACTTTTCTAATCGCTTTGGGAATTTTCTCTTTAACCCTGGGAGGAAGCAGTTTGACCGCCCTTTCGATTTCTTTTCTTTTAGCGTTTTTGGCGAGCGCTTTTGAAATGATTCCCTTTAAGCTGGACGACAACCTAACCATTCCTTTGTTTACCGCCACAATGTCCTGGGCGCTTTGCGCCTCTTTTGGAATTAATCTCTAGTAATGTTTAAAGAAGGAACGTTTTAAGACTTTTTATTAGGTCTGAAAGTTAAAGCCGTAAGTTTCCTCTTTTTCAGCCTGGTCTTGATATTCAGGTTCCTCAGTCTCAGGCGCGTATTCCGCCTCATTGGCCAATTGATTGTTATGATTTTGATTATTGGCTCCCCATCCCCGAGTCTCTTGATAATAATCATCTCCGTAAGCGACCTCGGCTCCATTGCCGGCCTGAAATTCCATTCTTACTCCGGCGTATTTTGAATCGTTGCTTAAAGTGATCATATAGACGCCTTGTTTAACCTCGTAGAACATGGCGCTTTTTATTTCTCTCGTTTCAAAATCCTCGTATTGAAAGACATTTCCCATCATTCTTTCCCTGGTGTTTATTTCAATAACATTTCCGTCGGGAAGATTAACAAAGATTTCTTCAATGACGCCGTCAACAGTCCTGGCGGAACCAGAAAACTCTCCCTGCTTTAGCGGTTTTTTATAAAAAACGTTGGTTAAAGACAAATCTAAATCTCCCTTAATCGCCGGCTCAGGGATGTTCTTTACTTCTTCTGGCGCGGCGGGAGCGGCTTCTTGTTTTTGAATGTTACTATTGACGGCAACTTCAACTCTTTTTTCCTTTTTGTCTTCCTTTTTAGATTGGCTCAAGCTTTTCCACTCGCGAGTTGAGGCGGCCGCGCGTCCGATGACAACTTTCCCATTGATTTCATCAAGGCGTTTCACAAATTTAATATCAGTGCTGGCGCTCATAAAAGTGTCATTTTGCATTATCATTGAGTTGTAACCTCCCATTGCCAAAGCCACAAATCCTGTTAAAGCCAAAGTCTGAATTGTAAATCTCTTAAACGCTTTCATTATATACTCCTATATGAAGCTATATAATGCAACGCGCATGCCAAAAACGGAGACGGACCCCCCAAGACTAAGAGACTGATTTTACTAGTGTTTTTCCAGGAGTTTTAAAAGGAAATGTGTAAAAATGAGCCGGCCTGTCTATTATTTAAACAGTTTAAGGGTAGTCTAAGTCAATTCCCATATAATCGGCGTGGCTGGAGCGGAACCGCTTTATGGCAATGGCCACCAACTCCTCAACAGACAAATTGCTGTTTTTGGACATGATATCCAAATCTTCCAATAGCTGCGCTTCGAGTTGGACTTTTAATTCTTTTAACTCGCCTTGATTATGTTTTTGAGACTTCATGCTTATCCTTTTTAGCTTTTTTAGCTTTTTTAACAACGGTGATCGCTTTCTTTTTCCTAAGCGACACAAGAGCGTTGGTAATTTGATAATCGAGTAAATCACAGTTTTTGTAAATATCTTTTACCGTGTTGTAATCAGAGATTGCGCATAAAAGGTCATATTCTTCACCGGTCACCGCATCCCCTTCTTCAATAAATTTGGGGTTAATAAGCAATTTTAAACCCTCCGGGGGCTTTAGATCTTTATTTTCCTTATACAAGCTGACAATTTCGGCGACCTTGCGCTTTAAGACGCTAAACGGAAAATGGATTGTCTTTGAGGATTGGATGATCTCAGGCTCAACCACATACTTAAAATGGCGTTCGGAATCAAAAGAGGCAACACATAAATTATAAAAAGCCTTCAATCCTTGAACATCCTCGTATTGGGCGCCGAAAATTTCTCCTTCAAATATTTCGATGTCGCCCAAAAGACGACTGCTATTTGAGTCAAGGGCGTTTATCTTTCCGGTAAAGCCGACCGATGTTTGTTCGTCCAACAGGGGAATTAATTCGTTTCTATTCATTGATCCTTTTTACCAAAAATTTTGGACATTATTCCTTTCTTTTTATTGTCGCCGGGATTGAAATAACTGTCCAGCCTAACCGCCAATTGCTGGAAAGCCTCCCAAACCGGCAGCCCCTCGTGCTTGTTTTGGGTCATATAAGGAGTTCCAAAGTCGGAACCTTTTCTTAGGGCCATTTCCATTGGAATCTTGCCCAAAAACCCCACTCCCAGCTCGCCGCAAGCGCTCATAACCCCTCCAGCGCCGTAAATGAAGTGTTCCTTTCCACAACCGTCACAGTGAAAAGAGCTCATGTTTTCAACCATGCCTATGACATGGACGTCAAGTTTATCAAACATGTGTAAAGCCTTGCGGGCGTCCAAAAGAGACATGTCTTGAGGGGTTGAAATAATAATTGATCCGTCCAACTCCAAGTTTTGGATCATAGACAACTGGACGTCGCCCGTTCCCGGGGGCAAGTCAATCAAAAGGTAATCAAGCTCTCCCCAATCTGTTTCGAAAAAGAACTGATTGAGTACTCCACCCAGCATAGGACCTCGCCAAACAACCGGTTCGTCTTCATGAATAAAGCTGCCAAAACTTATAAACTTCAAACCGTGCGCCTGCAAAGGAAGAATTCTTTTTTCGGCGGTGGCTTCCGGCTTTTCCCCGCGCTTGTTTAAAAGCATTGGCATCGAGGGCCCGTATATATCGGCGTCAATAATCCCTACCCTGTGGCCTCTTCCAAGCAAAGAAGCCGCAAGATTGGCCGTAAAGGTTGATTTGCCGACTCCGCCCTTGCCAGAGCCTATGGCAATAATTCTTTTCACCCCGGGAATTCTTTTTTTCTCCCCAATTTGTCCATGACCCACTTTTAATTCAGCCGGCCGCTTGACTTCCTTCTTAGGTTCTTTGCCGGCAGATTTGTAAATATCCTCGCTTTTTTTGGATTCTGACAAAATAAAGATTTTTTCCTCTTCCACATCGTTTTTAAGAGCTTCTACAATATCGTCTTCAATCTTTCTTTTTGCTTCTGGACTAACGCCGTCTCTTTGCAATGTGATTAATAAAGACTCTCCTTTAAACTCCACCGACTTTATTCTTGACTCGTCTGATAAAGTTTTCTCCGTTTCAGGATTTATAATATTTGCCACTTTCTCAGCTATTTTTTCCATGCTTTATCCTTTGGTGTAGGCCCTCTATTTATAATTTAAAAAGCGTTCAGGGACAATTTTTCCCCCATTATTTTTTACATTTCAATTGTTTACCATAATAATATAAAGATATTAATGATTTATATTAGTTAAGGACAATAAATTGGGGATGTACAAAAGAAGCATTTTTATAATTAATCCAAGGTTTCAATACAAGTTCAGTTTTATTGTTTGCACCTTCACCCTCCTGACCACCCTTATTTACCCTTTTATTATTATGGATCTGTTTGACAAAATTATTCAACTCCAACCTGAGAAAAGTTCTTTTTATCTCAATACTCGCAACGAGCTAGTCGGAATCCTGGCTTTGATTGAAATGGTCTTTTTGGGTTTCCTTTTCATTTTTACTATTTTCTTGAGTCACAAAATCGCAGGCCCAATGTACAAACTTCAAAAGCATTTAGAAAATATCAGGAGCGGCGGTGAGGTAAAACCTGTATTTTTCAGAACAGGCGACAATTTTCAAGAAATTGCGGACGAAATCAACCTAACCCTGGAATACTTTGTGGACCAACGACAAGAAGACTTCTCTTATTTAGAAGAAATTTCCGCTTATATGGCCAATCTCTCTTTGGTGGTGCCAGAAGATAAAAAGCCGGTATTAGCCGAGATTCAATCTAACCTTTCGAAAATACAATCCAGAAATCAATAACAGTTGTTGACACCTTACAATAAAGTTTTAGCAATGGTACGATTATAGCTCAGACTTCAAAATGCAGGAGGCAGTTTGGAAGCTCGGTTAAAACTTTTCTTGTTCACATTTTTAATTGCCTGGCTTTTACCTCTTTCTGGAACAGCCGCTAAAGCCAATTCTTTAGCCCCTAAAGTATTCAGCAATAAGCCTGATCAAACAAATCACGAAAATATTCTTAAATTTCTAAAAAGCGACGCTTTAAAAGTCTCAAAAGCTGAAATAAAGCTGGCAAATAATTTGGCAAAAGTTTTTGAAATTACGGAAAAGGGATATATCAATATTGGCCTTACCAAGAAGGTGTTAAAACAAAGCAGAAATTACAGCGTTTTTAATGTTTATAAGGACTGGCTGCGCTCAATCATCGACATTTATTCCAGTAAAACAGCCTCCTCGTTAAGAATTAATTGTTCCCGCTTGGCAGAAGAAGAACCAAAAAACCATTTAAAAGCGCAACTTTTAAAGAAAAGCGCGCTTATGTGTTTTAACCAATACTTGAAGGTGGTGGCAAAGAAACCTCTCAACATCAAAGCGCATGACAAAGATCTTCCTTTTTTTAAGAGAACTATCCATCACATCTCCGCGCCGGCGAATCTTGAAAGTTTAAGCTTTTTTCTCGGCGGTCTAAAAGAAAACAACCAGATATGGAAATCCTATTCCAACATACTAGCCGACTATTTTGTGAATAGCGGGAAAGCGCCCCCCAAACAATTGTTGCAGTTTATGGATATCACCCCCAAACTGACTCAATACATTCAGGCCAAGGGCATGGACGACAATAGCGCCAAATGGATATTTTATTCCGAGTTAAAAAAGTTGATAAAAAAAGCCTATAAAGCCGCCGACAAAGGCATGGAAGAAAAAGAAGTAAAAAAGCTGCTTAACGAGGCTCTAAGTTACTACACAATTTCTTATCAACACCTTCCCAAGGCTAAGAGCGATCTTGGAGTTTTAAGCTTGGGAAAATCCTTAACCAGGCGTTCTTATTATGATTCGGCCAGAACAGCCTTTCGGGGCATCGCTAATTTGAATCCAAAAGACGAGAACGCTGTTTTTGAAATTATGTGGACATGGCTCACCCAAAAAAATTACAAGAAGGCCTACTCGGAGGTGGTAAAAAAGCGCTCCTTGGACAAAAGATATAAAAGTTTAAAAGACGAGCGATTGCAATTTTGGACCGCCTACACGCTTAAAAAACTTGGCCACGAGTCCAATAAAGAAATATTTGAAAACTTAATAGGCAAGTCGGCGCTTAATTATTATTCAATTCTAGCCTCTAAATTGCTTAGCAAACACTACGAAGCCCCCTCTCAAAAAATCTACTATCAAATAGCCAACGCGAACTCCGTCACTCCCAAAACCATGCCCAAACTTGACGCTCATTCAAGACATTCGCTAAAACGGCTTAAGATTTGGGGCGGCTTGGATTTTAAGCCGTTTATTAGAATGGAATACCGCAACATGTTCGACGCTCATTCCCGGGTGATAGCCAGCAAAAACGACTCTCACGACTTGTCTCAATCTCAGTCCTCTCTCATCTTGCTTTGCGCCAGCGCTCTTAAAAAAGAAGAGAATTATCTAGAAAGTTTTAAAGTGATATATCGGGGATTAAACAACAATTTGATCAGCTTGGACGAAACCACCCTTAGCATTCTCTTTCCCAAGCCTTATTTGAAGCAAGTTTCTTCTCAAGGCCACAATTTCGACCCGCTCGTGGCTCTGTCATTGATTAGACAAGAGTCTGCGTTTAATCGCAAGGCAAGGTCTTGGGTTGGGGCGCGGGGGTTAATGCAGCTAATGCCCGCCACGGCCAGGATTTATTGGAGAGGCGTTAAAACCGATCACCTGTACAATTCCAAACTTAACATAAAAATTGGCAGCAAGTACCTTTCCATGCTTTTAGAAAAATACGACAACAATCTTGTTTTTGCCCTCTCCGCCTACAACGCCGGCGAGTCGAGAGTTAAAAAGTGGCGCAAAGAGTATCTGTCCAGCGAGCACTCTATCTTGCACAATATAGAGAACATCCCTTTTCCAGAGACCAGAAAATATGTAAAGTTGATTTACCGAAACCTTTTCTTTTACAAAATGATGGATCAAAAACTGGAGCTGGCCGATTCAAAAAATGTTAATGAGATTTTCGACGTGCGGCTTGGTTTTAATGAGATGAAATAATTTCCGCGCTCACTCTAAACATTAAATCTAAAGTGAACAACATCGCCGTCTTTCATAACGTATTCTTTTCCCTCTATTCGCATTTTGCCAGCCTCTTTAAGTTTTGCCTCGGAGCCTAGCTCAAAGAGTTCGGAGCAGTGATAGACTTCCGCTTTAATAAACCCGCGCTCAAAATCCGTGTGAATAACGCCGGCGCATTGAGGAGCTTTCATGCCCTCTTCAAAGGTCCAGGCCCGAACCTCTTTCTCTCCCGCGGTAAAATATGTTTTAAGACCCAGCATGTCGTAGCCGGTTTTAATGAGCTGATCAAGGCCGGATTGTTCAAGTCCCAAATCGCCCAAAAATTCGATTTTTTCTTCTTCTGTTTCCAATTGCGCGATTTCACTTTCAATTTTTCCGCAAATGACGATAACCTCGGAGCCCTCTTTTTGAGCCAGCTCTTTAACCGCTTTAACATGCTCGTTGTCTTCCAAGATAGACTCTTCGTCCACATTGCACACATAAAGGGTTTCCTTAAGCGTGATCAAGTGCAGATCGGAAACGGCTTCTTTTTCCTCTTCATCCAGTTCCACCGACCTGGCCGGCATGCCTTCTTCCAAAGCGGCCTTTAGACGCTCCAGCGCCGGCTTTGCCACCGCCGCTTGCCGCTTCAATTTGGCGTCGTGAGATTTTAAAATTTTTCCCAGATTGTTAATTCTTTTTTCGACCGTTTCCAAATCGGCAAACGCCAATTCTATATTGATAACTTCAATATCCGACAAAGGATCAACTTTCCCCGAAACATGCACCACGTCGCTGTCTTCAAAGCAACGAACCACGTGGGCAATGGCGCTGACTTGGCGTATATGCCCCAGGAATTGGTTTCCAAGCCCTTCGCCTTTCGAAGCTCCTTTAACCAATCCCGCGATGTCCACGAATTCCATAACGGCTTTAATGACTTTTTGCGGTTTTATGAATTTACTAATCTCGTCGATTCTTTTGTCCGGAACATGCACAATCCCCACATTGGGCTCAATTGTGCAAAAAGGATAATTGGCGGCTTCCGCCGGAGCGCTTGTCAACGCTTGAAATATGGTCGACTTTCCCACATTGGGAAGACCGACAATGCCCACGTTTAAACTCATTTTTTCTCCAACTTACTTCATTTCTAAAAAGTTCTTTTTGTTATACTTGGTAGCGGCTTTCGTTAGCCCCTCGTTTAAGAAAAAACTCAAAGCTTTTGAGCTGTTTTCCATGACAATGCCCAATTCAGTATCTTGCTCCTTGGGAAACTTTCCAAGCACCCAATTAGACATGCTGCCCCGATCTGGCCTGCCAATGCCTAACCTCATCCGGTAAAAATCCGGCGTTCCCAAATGCTGAGCGATAGACTTTAACCCATTATGTCCGGCGAAACCACCACCCTTTTTAAAATGGATCTGGCCAAATGGCAAATCCACCTCGTCATGGACCACCAACACTTCTTCTGGTTTTATTTTAAAAAAGGAACACATCGGTCCAACGCTTTCGCCGCTTAGGTTCATATAGGTTTCCGGCTTAAGAAAATAGGTCTTTTCGCCATTGATTTCGCCATTGATAACGGCGTCAACATACTGTCCCTTAAACTTTGATTTCCAGCCGGCGTTTTCAGTGGAAGGGAAAAAGTCGAATAAAAGCCAAGCGATATTGTGTCGAGTAAGCTCGTATTCTACGCCAGGATTTCCAAGAGCCGCGACAAGTTTCATCATGTTAAAGAAACAGGGAGCTAACGGAGTCGTGATTAAATGTTCTATGTATCGCTTTTGAGAGTATTTCAGCCGTAGAGAGAACTTTTATTTTTTCAACCTTTTGACAAGACTCGTTCAATGGCACCGTGTCCGTGACAATCACGCTTTCCAACTCGTCAGCGCCGGCGATTCTTTCGGCCGCGGGGTTCGAAAACACTCCATGGGTGGCGAACGCGTATATTTTTTTCGCTCCGTGGTCGCGCAAGGTTCTGGCCGCTTCAACCAGAGTTCCGGCGGTGTCAATCATGTCGTCAACAATGATGACGTCTTTGTCTTTAACTTCCCCAACGATATTCATCGCCTTGGCCACATTGGGACCGGTTCTTCTTTTGTCTATCATCGCGATATCGGTGGAAAGTCTTTTTGCGTACCACCTGCACCTTTCAACCCCGCCCGCGTCCGGGGAAACCAAAGTTAAATTTGACTGGTCTATGTTCTTTTGTATGTAATCCAAAATCACCGGCGAGGCGAAAATATTATCAAAGGGGATGTTAAAAAAACCTTGAATTTGTCCGGCGTGCAAGTCCATGGTGATCACTCTCGAAGCGCCGGCCACCGTCAACAAATCAGCCACCAACTTGGCTGAAATGGGGGTTCGAGGGCTCGACTTGCGGTCTTGTCTAGAGTACCCATAATGGGGCACAACCGCGGTTATTGATTCGGCGGAAGCTCTTTTTAAGGCGTCTATCATAATTAAGAGTTCCATGAGATTGTCATTTACCGGCTGGCTTAACGTCTGCAGGACGAAAACGTCGGCGCCTCTGACATTTTTTTCCACTTCGCAAAAGATTTCTCCGTTCGCAAACCTGCGCAACTGGGCGTCGACCAGAGCAACATCAAGAAATTCGGATATTTTATTGGAGAGAGTGGTATTGGATGAACCAGAGACTAAAACGATGCGTCTCACACGGGACTCCTCGAAAAGATGGCAGGGGTGGCAGGGATCGAACCTGCGCATGTCAGAATCAAAATCTGATGTCTTACCACTTGACGACACCCCTACAAGAGTTATTGTCTGAAACTATACAAGAACCCTCGTAAATTTGGCAAGTGATTAGCTTAACTTTTCTTCAACGACAAAAGAACTCGGAAACTTGTTTTCCTCGATACTGAATAAAGTTTTGAAAGATCTTAAAAGCCGAGTTTGAGCCGTATAGCTTTAAATCCTTGCCTTCACGCGCAGAATCAACTCCAAACCAAATGGCATAAAAATTTTGTCCGTCAAAAGCGATATACCAATTGTCTAGGCCTTTATTTGTCGTGCCTGTTTTTCCAAAAATTAAGGATTGCTTGATTACTTTTCCGGCGACCCTGGAAATTGTAGTTTCATCGGCCTGCGCCAGGTGATAAAGAAGGCTTTCCTCGTATTTTGACTTCCCCTGTTTAAAATTGCGACATTGCTCATGAAAGAATTTTAAATAAGCCCCGGAAAGATCAGACAGGCTCAACTCAATAGCGCCCAATAACTGGGCGGGATATTCTTTTAACGGAATCAACAACTCGGGAAAGTATTTTATCAGTCTTCGCTCCAACTCATTAAAGCCCACTTCTTGCGCGGCTCTGATTAGAGGAATATTGCGGGACTTTTGGATGGCAAACTTAAGGGAAACTTCCTCCACCCCGCCATAAGAAGCGTCGTCAGG
>JBBDND010000271.1:0-11171 GCA_040877865.1 Bacteriovoracaceae bacterium
CCGCGTGAAGTAGTCCACCGCGTTTTCAAATTCTTTTATTTCTTGATAAATGGCGCCTAGATAATAGAGAATTTTGTCGCTGTCCGGCGCCGCGGTCAGCAGCTCTTTAAAAGTTGTAATCGCTTTGTCATACGCTTTTTGATCAGTGTACAAGATGCCAAGTTTCACTTTTAAGTTCAAATTTTCGGGATCATAATCGCTAAGTCTTTCAGCAAAAGGAATCGCTTCTTTAAAACGCTCCACGGTAAACATAAGTTGCGTCAGACGTGACAATATCAAGGTGTCGTTTGGTTTTTGCTTTAAATAAGACTTGTAAATTTTTATAGCGTCATCACTTTTGCCCTGTTCCTCATGCACAAGACCAAGCGCCATTGTCGCCTGGCTAAAGCCCGGCTCCAACTTGGCCGCTCTTTTAAAATGTTTCTTTGCCCGCTCCAGCTCTCCTTTGTCCACCAGCATTTTTCCCATATAATAAGAAAAAACCCCTTTATTTTTGAAGCGACTCTCGCAGGCCTGCAAGGTTCCCATCGCCTTCTTGGATTTTTTGAGCAAATTTTGTGTTTTAGACAAGAAAATACAGGCGTCTTCATTTTTGGGATCTTGCTTAAGAATGTTTTTATAAGCGCCAAGCGCCAATTTGCTCTTGCCCAAGCTGGAATAAACCCCGGCTAGAATCAAACCGACGTCATGGTCTTTTTTTGCGCTCTTTTTATAAAGCTTTTCCAAAATTTCTTGAGATTTTTCAAGCTCGCCGGTCCTTATTAAGCCAATGGCGTACTTTTTTTGAATAAAACTGTCCTCTGGGGCAAGCTCAATCAAGTGCTCAAATATAAGATTGCCGGTTTTGAAATCCCCTTCCATTTGCGCGGCGCTCGCCTTTAAATACATGTCGCTGGCCAGAAATTGAACCTTGTCCTTGCCGGAAGCTTTGGCGGCCAACGCCAGCTCTTTTAATTGCCGGGACACCTTTTTAACCGCCTTCTCATTCAGGTTTTTGATCTGCTCGGAGCTTAAATGGGCTTTACTTGGTTTTTCAGTCTGCCGCTTTGATTTTTCTTGTGTGAGTTGCGCGCAAGAGGCTAAAATCATTGAAAGAAAAACCAAAAACCATTTCAACATCGTATTTCCTTAGTAGCTTTATCCCCCAACACAAGGTCGGATTCTGACTATTAATCGGCTGCATGAGGCTCTTTTTTAAAGGAAACTTCTAAAATGGGGTAAAAGGAACAAATATGCCTGGCAACAAACCTTATTTAGTTCCATCTTCAGACTAAAATGGGGATAAAATTTAGCTTAACGCGAAATAATTACTCAATTTCAGCTTAATTTACTAATTCCCTTTTTTTTTTGACGATGTGGGTTGACTTTTTTTCTAATCATCTTGTATGTAGTGAGCACTTAATTCATTGAGCGTGAGCGTTAAATGATACGGCGAGTTTGTATCATTTTTATTTAGACGTTTTGCGCCAAGTGAATAATTTTAAACAAGCAGTGATTAAAAATTAATACTTAATGTTGAACGTCGCCTCAGAGTATCAGGGGTAAAAAAAAACAGGGGAAAGCGAATGAAAGATGTAAGAATTATTAAAAGGTACCAGAACAGAAAACTTTATGACACTTTTCAATCTTGCTATGTAACTTTGGAAGAGATTGCTCAGATTATCAGAGAAGGCAATGAAATTCAGGTCATCGACAACAAAACTAAAAACGACATCACATACATGACTCAAATTCAGCTTCTTTTTGATCAAGAAAGAAAGTCTTTGAAGCCTGGTGACACAGAGCTTTTAAAAAGAGTTATCAGATCTGAAGAGGGAACTCTTACCGGCTACATCAGAGGCCTTGAGAAAGAAATGGGATTGGACTTCCCAACCGCCGTTGCCAACAACGAAGCAACTGCCGCCGCCACGGAAGAGAAAAAAGAAGAAGTTTCTCCAGCGGCTTTCTTAAACAACAACACTGTTAATCTTAACACTGTTGAAACAGCCACTACGACTCTAAACTAAAAGAGACTTTTATATGACATTGAATTTTATGTCGAAACTCATGGCCATTACGGCCATGAGTTTTTTCGTTTCGACCAGTTCGTTTTCTCAAGAAAACGCTCAAAAGGAAGTGGAAGAAGACACGGCCAAAGAAGCCTCCGCCGTCAAGTCCGCCGCAAGAAGAGAGATCCAAAAACATGGAGTTGGGCTTGGACTCGGGCAAACTTTTCTTTTAGGCGGCCTGGAAAACAAAGGCGACAATAAAATAACAGCCGAGTTTTTTTACAGCTACACCGCCAGTTATTCTTTTGATCTCTTAGTCAACGTCCATTCTTCCCACCACACATATAGAAACAGAGAGGTTTGGTTAAACGGACTCGCCTTTAGTATCAAGGCGCGCTCCTATGAATTTGACGCTTTTTCTCCTTTTGTTTTGGGAGGACTTGGGTTTTATCAACCGGAAATAGCCAAAGACGACGAAAAATCCGACGCCAAAAGCACATTTGGTTTTAACGCGGGCGCCGGCGTAGATCTGCGGTTAAATCAAAATGTTGTGGTTGGCATTATTGGACAGTTTCACAATCCTTTTGATGTCAAACAAGATGAAACAGAAGATATAAGAGGATCTTATTTTAAACTTTTACTAACAAGCATGTATTTGTTTTAATAGCTCGATGTCGAGCCCAAAAAGATTCTATATCATTACCGGCAAGGGCGGAGTTGGCAAAACCGCCGCGGCTCTTGCCCTGACAAAGCGCCTCAATTCCCAGGGAAAAAAAGCCCGCTATCTTAATTACACCACCAGTTCTTTGTCTTCTTCCAAAAGCGATCGCCAGGAAATTCTCTTTGCTAAAAAGATGGACATTCCCCATGTGGCGCTCAACCTGCTTGAATGCTCCCAAGGATACGTGGGCAAGAAGATGAAATCTCAAATGATTGCCAAATGGGTGGTGAAAACTCCTTTTTTCAAAGCTCTTATGAGCATGTTGCCCGGATTTAATTATTTGATTTATTTGGGAAAAACGCTTGAATTGCTAAAAGAGGATCCTGAGCTGATTTTTATTTTGGACTCGCCTTCTTCCGGCCACGCTTTAACCATGTTGGAAGCCACCAAAAACTTTGGCGAGATTTTCCAATCAGGCCTTTTGTTTGAAGACACGCAAAAGATGATCAAGCTGCTTTACTCGGAAAACTTCCTTCAGATCAACATATTGACCTTGCCAACTTTAATGGCGGTCAACGAGGCGATCGAATTGAAAAAAAGTTTGGCCGAAATCGCTCCTTCGGAAACCCATATTTTTTGCAATAACAGCTTTAAAAGCATGGAAGGCGTGGATAAGCTGGAGCTTCCTCCCTTTTTGCGCTCAAAGCTTGAAACCGAGCGCCTTATAGAAGAGCAGTTTGGGGGACAAATTAAAGCTTTTATCAAACACTCTTTGAGCAACCAAGATGCACAAATTATTAACGACCTGACGCCCTCAATGGACAACTTGGCATGAATCTACAGTTAAAACCTTTTGAAATTTTTAGCGGGACCGGAGGCGTCGGCAAAACAACGTTAGCCGCTTCCAGGGCGGTTTTCTTGGCCGAGCAAGGACATACGGTGCTGCTCATCACCATTGACCCCGCCAAGCGCTTAAAAGAGGTTTTAAACATCAAAGATGAAGACGCGGGAAAAATAGTCCGAGTCAGCGATCCGCTGCAAGACCAAAGTTCTTTAAAACTTGATGTCGAACTGATGAATCCGGAGGAGACCATCAAGCGCGTGGCGCTTCAAAACAACTCCGACGAGATTGTGAACAACCGCATATTAAAAGTCTTAAGCAGGCCTTACGGAGGGCTTAATGAAATTCTCTCCATTATAGAGCTGCAACTAAACATGGCCAAGAACAAATATGACGTTAATGTGCTGGACACGCCGCCTGGCAGCCATTTCTTGGACTTTCTGGAAAGCGTTGAAAAAATCAGGGCCTTCTTTGACCAGACCTTTGTGGATATCTTCAATTATCTGGGAAAAAAGGTCGAGTCAACCGATGCCGGTCGTGGCAGACGCTTTATGACCAAGATTGTCTCCTCCGGCGTCAAGAAGCTCTTGGATTATCTTTCCAAGGTGACCGGCGCAAAGTTTGTGGACGAATTTCTTGAGGCCATCTATGTGCTCTACCGCTCAAAGAGCGTGTTTATCGACGCTCTGAATTTGCAAAAAGAGCTGCAAGACTCTAAAAAATCCAATTGGTTTCTGGTGACCAGCGTTGAGCAAAATAAAATCAAAGAGGCCATGGAGCTGAGCGAAGGGGCCAAAGCGCTGCTAAATGAAGAGACCTTCGTGATTTTAAACAAGTGTTTGCAAGATCAGATAAAGAATTGGAATCCCGCTCCCGAACAAACACTGGAAATGGCGGTTAAAAAAAGTTATATAGAGCGGGAAGAAAAGCATCAACAAATACTGGGCGAAAAGTTCGGCAATATCCTTAAGTTTTCCGAGGTTCTAAAAATGGAGCCTTTGGAACACGTCAAAGAGCTAAAGGATCAATGGCGCCAATATCACCTAGAAATCACCTAGAAGGCTAAATCAAACGGAGCTAAAATGGACAAGTTCAAAAACAACACAATTATAAACGCCATTGGCGACACTCCCATAATTCGCCTCCACAATGTGGCCAAGCATGTGGAGAGCGAAATTTATGTCAAGCTTGAATACTTAAATCCCGGCGGGTCAATTAAAGACCGCATGGGCGTTTACATGTGCGAGAAAGCCGTGGAAAAAGGCGATTTAAAACCGGGAGGCACCATCATCGAATGCACTTCCGGCAACACCGGCATAGGCATCGCTCTTTACGCCAACACCCACGGCTACAAGACGGTGTTTGTCATGGCCGACAAGCAATCCCAAGAAAAAATCGACAACTTGAAGGCCTTTGGGGGAAAAGTCATTGTTTGCCCCACCAATGTGGCCCCCGAAGATCCCCGCTCTTATTACTCTGTGGCGGCAAGCCTTAAAAACATGCCCAATTCTTTTCACATCAACCAATACGAGAACATCTACAATAGCGAGTGCCATTACGTTCAAACCGGGCCGGAAATTTTCCACCAGACCGAGGGCAAATTTGACGTTTTCTTGGCGGCGGTTGGCACCGGCGGCACCATTTCCGGAGCCGGAAAATATCTGAAAGAAAAGATGCCCAATCTGAAAGTCGTTGGAGTGGACTGCGAGGGCAGCATCCTCGCCCATTACAAAAAAACCGGCGAAAAAATCGAGGGAAGCTCCTACGTGCTGGAAGGCATCGGCGAAGATTTTCTTCCCGGCAACGTCAATTTTGACGTCATTGACGACTTTGTGGTGGTGCGGGACGAAGAGTCCTTTCAAATGACCCGCCGGCTGGTCACGGAAGAGGGCGTTTACAGCGGAGGATCCGCCGGAGCCGCGGTGGTGGGGGCCATTAGATACGCGGAAAAGTTGGAAAAGCCGGAAAAGATCCTTATTGTCTTGCACGACTCCGGCAATAAATACGCCTCCAAGATTTATAACGACGCCTGGATGAAAAAAATGGGCTATCAAATCGACGAAGGCAAAGACGAAGTTGACGAGAGAATTTTAAATATTATTGGAAAAAACGGAAGGTTGGTATGATGAAAGATAAAAAATTCGCGACAAAAGTCATTCACGCGGGTGGAGAACCCGACAAAGAGACCGGCGCGGTCATGCCTCCTATATATCAGACTTCAACTTACGCCCAAAAAAGTCCGGGAGAACATCTGGGATATGAATACACCAGATCCCACAACCCGACGAGAACCAGGCTGGAAGAAAACTTGGCGGCTTTGGAGAACGCCGACTACGCGCTGACGACGGCCTCGGGGCTCTCCATGACCTCTTTAATCATGCAGATGTTTCCAAAAGGATCAAAAATTCTTTGTGGCGACGACGTGTACGGCGGAACTTATCGCCTTTTCTCCACCATTTTCCACGAGCGCCACGATTTTGAATTTATCGACACCACCGATTACGAGCTGGTTGAAAAAAAATTGGCCGAAAAACCCGCTATGATCTGGCTAGAGACTCCCACCAATCCCACTTTAAAAATCACCGATATCAAAAAAGTTTGCGCCATGGCCAAAAGCCAAGGGGTCAAAGTGTATGTGGACAACACTTTTATGTCCCCCTACTTTCAGCGCCCGCTCGATTTAGGCGCCGACGTGGTCACCCACTCTTTGACCAAATACATTAACGGACATTCCGACGTGGTTGGCGGCGCCATGATGACCAATGACCAGAAGGTTTACGACGCCATTTTTAGCCTGCAAAATTCCATTGGTCCCAGCAGTTCTCCTTTTGACTCTTGGCTGGTGTTGCGAGGAATTAAAACCTTGGCGGTGAGAATGCAAAGGCACGCGGAAAACGCGCTCAAAATCGCCAAATGGCTTGAAGGCCACGACAAAGTGGAAAAGGTCATCTATCCAGGCCTTGAATCCCATCCCCAGCACGCGCTCGCGAAAGAACAAATGTCGGGCTTTGGCGGCATGATCACCTTTTTTATCAAGGGAGGTCTTGAGCCCTCGAGAAAGTTTTTGGAAAAAGTCAGACTCTTTCATCTTGCGGAAAGCTTGGGAGGAGTGGAGTCTTTGATTGAACATCCGGCGATAATGACCCACGCGTCCGTGCCAAAAGACATTCGCGAATCCATTGGCATTAGCGATAATTTAATTCGCGTAAGCGTTGGGATTGAAGACGCGGACGATTTGATCGCCGATCTTGGATTTGCTCTTAAGTAAAATCCGCCCGCGGCTTTTAAGATTTAGAAACGCCCTTGCGCTTCCACTTTTTCCGATTTGGCGGGAGTCGAAGGTTGAGGGCTTAGCGGAAGGCCTGGAGCTTTAGATCCTTTACTCCCGGATTTTTGATCAGTCTTTTGTTCGTCTTTTTTTTCGGCCTGATAAATGTCAGCCTGATAAATGTCAATGGGATCTTCGTACTTGGAAAAGAGCTCGCCTTCTCCCAGATATTTTTTTAAAAGCAAGTATGAGCAATAAACTTTTCCGTGAGAAGTGGATAGCTTTTCCCTTTCGCCCTCGGCAAAAATAAGGCCTTGGTCTTCCATTTCCGCCTCGAGGCGTCCCCAGAAGTCGCAGTATTCGCTTTGTTTGCTGTCGTCGCATTCGGCTTTTCTTTTATGCACCTCAAGATTGCCCCTGATTGTGACTTTCATGTGAATGGGTTCCCGGCAAACATCCACGCGCCATTCGCTGTCAAAAAAGCCTTCGTCTAAAATGGTGATTTTGCAAACGTCTTTTTTAACGCTTAAACTTTTTTTCATCAATCCCCACAACTCTCCCTTGTGGGCCACTGTCGTTTCGTATTTGGACATAAGACATTCTTTGGGAGTGAACTTTTCCACTTGCTTCTGGACGCCCGGTTCTTCGGCAAACGAGGAGAGCGCAAACAAAGAGGCGACTAGGAACAGGCTAAACTTGCAACATGACATTTTTTTGTACCTCCAACATGATTGCCGACGCGTCATGTGGCAGGAAACCAGTTTGCGCGTCCTTTTTCAATTGAAAAAAGATTTCATCTAAAATATCTAAAAGCTTTATTCTTTTATTATTTACCAATGTTTCAATAATAAAGTCCGGGGACACTTCTTCCCAACTTTTCACAAAACCGGGAGAGAGCAACAGAAGCCTTTCTCCCCGTTCCAAACGCCTTTCAAAGCGCCCCTTCCCCAAATCCTCTTCTTTTAAAAAGTCCAAGCTGTTGCCTCCAAAGTTTTCTTTGGAGTCGGAGCCAAGAGCGAGAAAGTTCCCAAAAACGTGCCCCTTAACCTCAAAGGAGGCAAGATCCATAATGCCTGTCAGCATGTTCACTTTTAAAGGCTTCTTCTTTTTTACGCTATTGATTTGCATGGCCTCTTTTTTAATCTCTTCCAAGAGCCGCTCTTCGCTTTCTTTTGAAACTTTTCCCTCCATTTTAAAGTCGGTAAAAAGCTGCAAGATGGAGCTAGAGGCCAAGTAAGACGAGGTTTCGCTCATTAAAAAGAAAAGCTTGCCCTGGGATTTAAAAATGTCAAAGAATTCGCCTCCAACACTTTCTCCCGCCGCGTACTTGCTTAAAACCTTGACGCCTTTAAGATCTTGAAATCTTCTTGGCGTGTTGTTTTCATAAGCTTTTTTCACTCTCAGAAGCTCGGTTTCCACCGTTCCCATCACTTGCGCCAATTCCCTGTTCATGGAGAGCAGCTGGGATTTCATAACCATCGCCTCTTTTAAATATTCGTCAAATAGAAAAAGCCGCTGACAAACCTTTTGCGGATCGCTCTTGGAATGAAAATTAAAAACAATATTGGCCAATGGACCTGGATCTTCAGAAGCGTTTTTTTCGAAGAGGCATAACATCTTCTGGCGACGCAACTTCTCTTGGAAAAGCTTGCCGGCCTTTTTTGGCCAATCGCTGTGAACGACCAGCAAATCCCCCTCCAGGCCTCTGGCTCGCTCGTAAGTCTCGACATTTAACTTAGTTACCGGCAGGTCGAAATTTGGAATCGTCTGCAAGAAGTCATAAATTTCATCGCGCCTGTCAATAATTATCATTTAGAGCCTTTTGCTGACACACATCATTTTTTTAAAAAAGAAATGCATCACTTTACAGTAACTTAGAAGCCTTATCCGTATATCTTTAAATTTTACTGTTTATTTTTAGCTAAAACAACCGATTAGAAAAGGAGCTTTTTAAGATAATGCTAAACAATAAATGGGTATTTTAATGGGAAAGAAAAGCAATGTTATTGATTTAGACCAGCGCAAAGAAGCCAAGCGCGGCAAGAAAAAGTCCTCCTCGGAATCTAGCGGCAACATGATGGTCTCCATCATGAACATGACCAAAAGAATTGACGAGTTAAAGACTGAAAAACAAAAAATTTGCGAAATGGCCGCTCGAACAATACTTAAAGCTTTAGACGCCAAAGACAAATACACCTACGGCCACAGCATGCGAGTGACTTATTTTTCAATGGTGCTCGGAAAAGAGCTAGGTCTCAGCGACAAGGACATGTACGACTTGCAACTTTCCGCTTTGTTTCACGACATCGGAAAAATTGGAACGCCTGACGCCGTCTTAAACAAGCCCACCCGTCTTACCGACGACGAATTTAAAATTATGAAAAAACATCCTTCCGACTCTTATGAAATATTAAAAGGCTTTTCCGTCTTTGAAAAAGTGGCCCGCTTTGCCAAGCATCACCACGAAAGATACGACGGCAGAGGCTATCCGGACGGGTTAAAAGGGGAACAGATTCCGTTCTATTCCAGAATTATTCTTATCGCCGACACTTTCGACGCCATGACTTCCACCAGAGTCTACCGCAAGGGCCTTCCTTACGAAGTGGCTTTTGAAGAATTAACGGAGTTTGCCGGATCTCAATTCGATCCCAAACTTGTGGTGAGTTTTATAGAGGGAATGCGCAAAGAACAGAGCAAGAAAGAAGACAAGTTTTACATTCCGTTAATGGACGAGATGTACGATAAAAACGCCGCTTAATCGCAAAAATCCGTGGGCGCCGCCATGTCTATCTTATACTGTTGCATGCTGGCGCAATCTAGGTCATTCTCATATCGCTGGTCAGGATAACACTCAATTTCCAAACTTTGTTTTAGATTCCAGGCATAATTTTGATTGCATTGCTTGAACGCGGCGTAGTCAACACAGGCCCAATGCCTTCCCGAACAATTGTATACCAATCCAGGGCCAAGACTTAAATAATTGGGGGGATCAGCCGGCTGAACGGATTGATCTGACAGAGTCTTGTCGCGTCTCTCTTTGGCGCTTTTTTCCAACTGCTTTAAGATCGCCTCGGTGATTTCCTCGCCGCCTTCCGTCTCCAAAACTTCGTCTATCAAGCCTTTATCCAAATTCATCTCGTCGCTTGGACCTGCGTCATCTTCTTCTTCCAAATTCTCTTTAATGGCAATGGCGTCTTCAACCTTTTGTTCCTCTTCAGACGCGATGGGGTCATCGGCGGGGCCAGATGGCGAAACGTCCTCCTTGTCTTGCTCCACAATGTTTTCTTCGGCAAACAGATCGTCCAACTCGTCCTTCTTTTCTTCTTGTCCCGCTCCTTGATCCTCGCTAGGGAAATCCGAATCGGGTTTTATGAATTCGTCGTCGGTGGCCGGTTCTTCAACTGGATCGGTGTCTGGTTGAGTATCTGTTGCTGTGTCTGGCGCTGTATCCGTATCTGGCGCTGTATCCGTATCTGGCGCTGTATCCGTATCTGGCGCGGTATCCGTATCTGGCGTCTGCGTCGTTGGCGTTTCGTCGGGAGTCTGGTCGGGAGTGTCTGCGACAGGTTTTTCTACTTTCTTGGGAGGCTGTTTGGCGGAAGGGGTTTGTGTCTTAGAAACTTCCGGCTCTTTGGGGGCCATGAGCTCGTCATAAGCGATGTACGCCACCGCTAAAAGGATAATAACATGAATAACGGTCAAGCGGCGTTTTGGCTTTTCTTCTTCCCCGTCTTCATCCCCGTCTTCGCCGCCTCCATCTTTGGAGGGCTTTGGCCTGTTTAATTTTGCAAGCAGGGGGGCCAAAAAAGGAAGCTTTTCTTCAATAAAGATTTGAGCTTTATTCTTGTCGTCCGCCTCGCCTTCCGTCTCGTCGTCCTCATCTTCTTTCACATCGGAAGTCGCTGGCGCTTTTGTTTTTTTCTTGGCGCCGCAGGCGGATTTGCTTTTAATAAATTTTTCTAAAAAAGGCGCTTTTACGGCCAGCTTTTCAAGCAAGGCCTGTCCTTTGCTTTGAGATGGCCCTTCTTCTTCGTCTTCCTCGTCTTCATCCAACTCGTCTTCTTCCAACTCGTCTTCTTCAAGTAATTCGCTCTCAAGATCCAATTCGCCGGTGGCCTCGTCTTGAGGGGCGATATTGGGAAGAGTGCTTTCCTCGGGCAAATCGATCTCTTCTAAATCTTCTTCTAGATCTTCCTCCGAGCCTTCCTCCAGCTCGTCTTCCTCAAACTCATCATTTTCTTCAAACTCATCTTCTTCGTTTTTGTTCTTGGAAAATTTTTTGGTAAGATCTTTTAGTTTGCCAAAAATAAGAAAACTCCGTTTTTCTTGTTAATAAAAGCTATTAACTTTATAATATTACAAATACTTGTTTTTTATAAGAAAAAACGTCAATTCATTAGTTCAAAAGATAAA
>JBBDND010000272.1:0-11168 GCA_040877865.1 Bacteriovoracaceae bacterium
TAAAGCCGTGGAAAATAAAAAACCAAAAAAAAAAGCTAATAAAAAAAAAGTGACTAAGAAAAAAGCCGCTAAAAAGAAGCCCGCCAAGAAGAAGGCGACCAAGAAAAAAGCCACCAAGAAAAAAGCTACTAAAAAGAAAGCGGCCAAAAAGAAAGCGACTAAAAAGAAAGCGACCAAGAAAAAAGTAACAAAAAAGAAAGCGACCAAGAAAAAAGCCGCTAAGAAAAAAGCGACCAAGAAAAAAGCGACGAAAAAGAAAGCCGCCAAGAAAAAAGCGACAAAAAAGAAAGCGACCAAGAAAAAAGCCGCCAAGAAAAAGGTGACTAAGAAGGCGACTAAAAAGAAAGCCCCTAAAAAAGCGCCGGCCAAGAAAACTCCCGTTAAAAAGGCCGAGGTTAAAAAGCCTAAAATTGAAAAAGTGACGCCCACTCCAATTCCCGCGCCAATTTCCGAGGAAGAAAAAACGCCAGCGGCGACAACTCCTTCAGAAGCGGAAGTCACCAATTTCGACGAGACTCAGGAAAAAGACTTTGATGCGGTCGAGCCGAACGGAAAGTTGTCGGACGAATACAATCCCGACGACGAAATCGATGAAAGCTCTTTTGGTTATGGCTGGAGTTATGAAGAAACTTTAGACTCTCCCGAAGAGGTGGAGAAAGAAGAAGAATTTCTTGACGAAGACGCTGAATACGCGCAAGGCAAGCCGGTTGGCTACGATCTTGACAAAAGCGATGACGAAGACGAAGAGAAATAAATAAGCGGCCGCCAGGCCGCTTAAAGGCGCTTATGAAATTAGAACTTTATTACTATGAAGAATGCCCATTTTGCGCCCGAGCGCTTCAAAAAATAAACCGCTTGGGACTAACCGACAAAATCGAATTAAAAAACACCCGCGAAAATCCCGCTTTCAGGGAGGAGCACCTGCAAAAAACGGGAAGGGCCACCGTTCCCTCGCTCTATATTGACGGCAATCCCATGTTTGAATCCGAAGATATTATGCGCTGGCTGGAAGAAAACCAAAACAACATCTAAAAAGGCAAAATGTGGAAATAAGGGATCCGGTTCACGGTTCAATCAAAATTCAAGACGAAGAGGCGAGGATTCTGGAACATCCGTTTTTTCAGAGATTGCGAAACATCAAACAGTTGGGTTTTTCGGAGTTTGTTTTCCCGGGCGCCACTCACACTCGCTACCTCCACTCTATCGGAGTCATGGAAGTGGTGACGAGAGTCTTCGACCAAGTCTTTAACGACAGGCCTCAAAACACGGATTGGCAAAGGCTGCGAGAGACTGTTCGTCTCGCTTGCCTGCTCCACGACATAGGGCACGCTCCTTTGAGCCACACCACAGAATTTGTCATGCCCAAAGTCGAAGAGCTTAAACTGCCAAAACCTTTTGCTCCAAAAGAGTCGCGCCAAGCGAGCCATGAGGACTACACTATTAAATCCATTGTCGACTCAAGTTTTACCGACAGTTTCAAGGACGTTATCCGGCGTTTTGGAGTTGATCCTTTTCAGATCGCCGCTCTTATTATTGGAGAACACTCCGACAGCGAATACTTTTCTATTGACGGCATAAATTATTTTCCGCTGCTGCATCAACTTGTATCCAGCGAAATGGATTGCGACCGAATGGACTATCTGCTGCGCGATTCTTATTTTTGCGGCGTAAGTTATGGCAAGTTTGATTTAGATTGGATTATCGACAATTTAAGAGAAGCCGTGGTCGACAAGCAGGCCTACCTGGGAATCTCCGAGCGGGCCATCTCCACATTTGACGACTTTTTGCTCTGTCGCTTTCACATGTTTTTAATGGTCTACTTTCACTACAAGGCTGTTTGCCTGGAAAAAATGCTAGGCAGGTATTTTTCCACCTCAAATTCCGAATATTTAATACCCGCCAATATTGAAGAATATTTGGAGCACGACGACCATTTTCTAATGAAAACCTTGAGAGGCTCGCAAAATGAGTGGGCCAACAAAGTTATCAGAAACAATATTCCTCCCAAGATTTTCGAAACTTTTGGGGCGGAACAATTAAAGACTCTAGGCCAGATCGAAAGCTATCTTAAAAGCAATAAAATCGATTACATCAAATGCTCCTCTTCCGGGCGATTGTCTAAATATTATATGCAAGGCCAAGAGGGCGCCAACAAGTACCCTATCAAAGTTGTGAGAGAGCAACCTATACTGAAAGGGCGCAATTTTATTCAAAATATCACCGAGGCCACCGACCTCTTCGAAAAATTCAGCAAAGCTCATAGCGTCAACCGAATCCACTGCGAGTTTGACAAATTGTCAGAGAGCTCTAAAAAAGACATCCGCGAGCTGGCCAACTCCCTATGAATATGAACAAAGCTTTGCTTTATTGTGCTTTGCTTCTCGCCTACTTAGGCCTGTCAAAAAGTCTTTCTCCCTCTGAGTTTGGCATCAGTTACGTCTTTAACGAGGAGTCTCTTTCAAAATTGATCACGGGAGCCCCGGTGTCCGTCATTTTAATCGACACCCACTCCACCGGCTTCATTATCAAGACATATTATCAAAAATACAAAGTGGTCTACGGTTTTCAAACATATGAAGAAATTATTGTCAGGACCTCTGGAACTTTTAACGCCAAACACGCCAAGCATATCGGCATGTCCATTTTTCGCCGAACGGAAAGCTTGGAGGAAAGCTTTACTCCATTGCCTCCCGGCAGCGTCTTCATTGGAAACAGGGATTTTGGCCGGTGGAAAACCGACCATGGAGACAAAGTCTGGCAATTTTATAGAGCCTATCGTTATGTCCCTCAATATATTGGATTTGAAAACTTCACCCCTACTCAAAATTTTTATAGGCAAATTCAAAAAAGCCTGAGGGAAGACAAAGCTTTCTACGGCTTTAACGACGAATTTGGAACCTCCGGCAGCGTTACAAGAAAGCAATTTCCAGACTACTTTAAAAAAGAAACTCACGATGAAATAAATCTTAAAAAATATTTTGCTGACTTTCTGAAAAGGAATTTCTACAGAAAATAAGGGCGCGCCATGAATGAAATTTTCGACAAACTCTTAATACGAGTGCTTTTTACCATTTTTATATGTGTGGGACTTCTTCTTTACAAGTACGCCCATGTCCTTTTCTACCCTTCTCAAAAAAAACAAATCTTCAAAAAGGTTTATCCTTCAGAAAATTACGTGGACACTATGCACATCTTTTCAAGGCTGATTGGCATCGCCTTGATTTTTTCAACGCTTGAATTTAACGAGCACATTGGTTTCGTTAAGAGCGCCTTGGATTTTTTTATTCTAGGAGCCAGCGGGATCGTCTTGTATTTGCTTTCGTTGTACATCTTGGACAATATTGTTTTTTACAATTTTGAATACAAAGACGAGGTCTTAAAAAAGAAAAACGCGGCCTACGGCGTCGTCTCTTTTTCCTTGTCCATTTGTCTGGCTTTTTTAGTGAGAACCATTTTTCAAGAATCAGAGCGCTCGCTTATCATATTAATTATTTTGTGGCTTTTTGTTTTGGTCCTCTTTGGATTCTCCACAAAACTTTACCAATATGTCTCCAAACTCCCCTTTAACAGCCTTATGATTCAGAAGAACCTGGGACTTTCATTCTCCTACTCCGGATTTCTTTTTGGAAGCGCTCTCATTATTATGGCGGCTTTTCACCACGAACACCACGATTTGGCGTCTTATAGCGTGCAAGTCATTTTAAAAACTTTATTGGGAATCTTGATTTTTCCCATATTCAGAAAGGGAGTTATCTATGTTTTTCAAATAAAAGAAGGTCCGCAGACAGGGGAGCAAACGGAAATCCCTCATTTAGGCTATGGCGTCTACGAAGGGTCTGTTTTTCTTATGTGCGCTCTCTTGACCTCTATTATTATTGGACAAATTCACTTTGGAACAATTTACCCGTTCTTTTAACCAAGCGTCTAATTCTCTACAATATAGATTGAAAACCCTGCCCGCGCCCCAGAGACGCGCCAGAGACAAGAGGCTTTTATGGACACGCATCTTCAAAACAATATTTTCTCAAAGATCAATCAAATTGAAGATCGGTTGAATCGAATTGAAAAAAGAATTGAAAAAATGGATGGAGACGCCGGCAAAGCCTTTAAAGCTTTGCAAGCGCAAATGGTTAGAATAAAAAATGGCGAAAGACTGCCAGACGACTTTGTTTTAAACAGAAGAACCTACAACGACCTTTCGCCGGAAAGAGCCATGCGGTTGTACGAACAAAAAGAGCGCGACTTCGTTCTTTTAGACGTCTCTTCTAAATCCTATCGGCCGGAAAAAGAATTGCCGGAAGCCTTAAAAATCCCTCTGGAGGAGCTTGGCATACGGTACAAGGAATTGGTCAATAAAGCGGTGAGCGTTCTTATTATCTCTGAAGACGGCACCCGTTCCATTCTTGCCTGTGAAATACTAAACAACAGAGGCTACTATAATCTCAATAATATTTCCGGGGGATACAAGTTTTGGCCGGCTTTTCGGCAAAGTTGGGACAAAGATTCCGGCAGAGACTTGGAAGAAAGCGCTTAAAAAAGATCTTGTTGCCGATCCTTAATTTTCATTTTTCCATGCAGTTTTTCAAGCATTAAAGCAATGCGGTCAAGCTCCACCTCTCCGATGCTCTTAAGATATTCGCTTTCCAAATCTGAAATAACCTCAAGCAAATTAACTTTAAATTTCTCTCCATATTCCGTTAAATAAACTCGTTGTTCACGTTTATCAAACTCCCCTTTCTTTCGCAAAAAATAGCCTCGCCGCTCCAACTCGTTCAGGTGGCTCGTCATTGTTTGCTTCTTCAATCCGCAGGCCTGGCCAATATCTTTAATAGACGGCGCCTCCATCTCGCAAACATTGGTCAAAATTTCCAAGAAGCTGGGTCTTAAATCGATAAACCCTTTTTGTTGAAGAGAATTAAGCAAGTCGTTGGAGTAGTTGCGATAGGTTCTTTTTAAAAGGCTTCCAATTTTAGCGATTCTTTGCATGATACCATTTTAGTACAAAATGGTATCATTTCCATACTTATTTTCTGAATTCTTTAAATATTTATGTTCTCTAATGCGACGGCTAATTCCTCAGTAATAACTGGAGCCCCTTCGTTGGGGTTTTGAGCCTCTTTAATAAGGTCTTGAGCCCCTCCCGGTCGAAAGGCGGATTTTTCAAACTTTTGCGTCCCCTCATACCATAACGAAAGTCTTACCAGCTTCTTGGTGGCTTGATGGTCCATTAATCCGGCGTCGAGGGCCAGAGCGGTTGATTGGGGTCCAATAATCATAAAAAGGGCCAGGATAAAGCGTTTGAACATGAATAATTCCTTTTTTTTAACTCATTTGCATGATCATTTTCACAAATAAAGGCCTTGAGCGCCATTCAAGTTGAACGATTTACCAGGGGCGCCAAAAGTTTTGACAGTTAAAATAAATTTCTTGAGTTGCTAATGGAGGTTACCAGCCCGATACAGATTCCAAAAGTAAGAATGCTCGAGCCGCCGTAGGACATAAAAGGCAAGGGCAGCCCCACGATGGGCATGAGCCCCATGACCATGGACATGTTTACAAAGGTGTGCCAGAAAAAAACGGACATAAGGCCAATGGCCAGAACCGCGTCAAAAAATCTAAGGGAAGAGCCAGCCAACCAAATAAAACGCATAAGTAAAATAATATAAAGCGAAATCAACACGACAGAGCCGAAAAACCCGTGTTCTTCATTGTAAATGGAAAAAACAAAATCGGTGTGGTTTTCGGGCAAGTAATTCAAAGAAGCTTGGGAAGACTTTTTAAAGCCCTTTCCAAACCACCTTCCCGATCCGATGGCGATTTCGGATTGAATGGCGTTATAGCCCGAGCCTTTGGCGTCGGCGTAAGGATCAATAAAGGTGACAATTCTTTTTCTTTGATAGTCCTTGAGTCCAAATTTATACATTGCCGAGCCGCTTATCACACTAAGCAGCAAAAGAACGCCGATGGATTTCCACCGCAACCTCTTATAAAAAGAAACCACCAGAAAAATGAGAAGCAATAACAACCCAGTGCCAAGATCGGGTTGAATCACGATGAGAATCGTTGGAACAATCGTTATTAAAAAAGGAGCGAACAGATCTCTTAAGTACAACTCTCTTTCCGGATTGTTCTTGGTGTAATACCTCGCCAAGGCCAGGGCCAAAGATATTTTCATCAGTTCGGAAGGCTGAAGCCTAAAGCCTCCCACCACCAGCCAGCGCTGGGCTCCCATTCCCTCCTTGCCCATAATAAGCACCAGCACCAGCAATAAAAGATTGGCGGCGTAGGCCCAATAGGCAAAGCGAAACATGGATTTAGGCGGGAAGACGCTCATTCCAAAAGCGACAAGGGTCGACAAAGCAAACCAAAGCATTTGCGATTTATAAAGGTTTTGCATATGAAGGGAAGTGTGGCCGTGGGTGGCGGAATACAGATTTAAAACCCCCACAATAAAAATCGCGAACATGGTGACTAAAAAACTATAATCGTATTTCTTTAAGAAATTTATAATTGTTCTGTTCAATCTTGATCCTCTTTTGTGGCAGCTCCCTCAGCGGCGTCCGCGTCTTCAGAAGTTGGCTCTAAAACCTGAGCTTCGGCGGCTTCGCGCTTTTTTTGTTCGGCTTTTGCCTTGGCCGCGTTTCTTTTGCGCAAATAATTTAAGTACTGGGCCTTTTCCGCTTTGGCGAATTTTTCATGTTTTTCCGGCAAATATTTTTGCATGTATTGGCTGACCACTTTTTCCACCACGGGAGCCGCGGCGCTGGAGCCTCCGCAGCCATGCTCCACCAACGCCGCCACGGCGATTTTTGGATCGTCATAGGGCGCAAAAGCCACAAAGACGCCGTGATGCCTGTATTTATAAGGCATTTCGGAACACTTTGAGTACAGGCCTTCAGTGTTTGACGCTCTAATCACCTGACTGGTTCCGGTTTTGCCCGCCATGTTGTTGCCAAAGCCGCGACGCCACCAGGCGGTGCCTTTGGGCTCGTTCACAACTTTATGCAAGCCCTCTCTAATGGAGTCCCAAGTGGAGTCTTTTAATTTTATTTCTCGAATGAGTTCCGGTTCAAACTTTTTAACCAGTTCGCCGTTAAAATCAAAAACCTCATCCACAACATAGGGACGGAAAAGCTTGCCCTTGGTGGCCAAGGCGGCGTAAGCGTTGGCCAGTTGCAAAGTCGAAGTGAGAACGTAAGACTGGCCGATGGAGCAAGAGAGGGTTTCCCCTTGCTGCCAGGGAATGCCGTTTCTTTTCAGCTTCCACTCTTTGGTTGGAATCAGGCCTGAAACCTCTCTCGGCAATGAGACGCCGGAGCGTTGCCCGAACCCGAACATTTTGGCGTATTTTGCCAAAGAATCGATGTCCATATCGGTCGCTGTTTTATAAAAAAAGATGTTGCATGATTGCATTAAAGCGTCGGTCACATCGACCTTTTCAGTGCCCCACCTTTTCCAGCTGTGATAAACTCTTCGCCCCAGCCGATATGTTCCGTGGCATCGAAACTTTGTCGAGGGATCAATAATTCCCTCTTCTAAAGCCGCGATGGCGGTAAACGGTTTGAAGGTGGATCCCGGGGAAAAATGCTCTTGGATGCTTCTGTCTCTTAAAGGATTCTCTTCATTGCTAGTTAGCGAATTCCAATACCGGTTGGTCAAGCCTCGGCTAAACTGCGAAGGATCAAACGCGGGGGTGGACACCATGGTTAAAATTTTTCCTGTTTCCACATCCAGCGCCACCAAACTTCCAGACGCGCCCTTCAAAGCCTCGTAGGCGGCGATCTGCATGTCTCGATCTATGGTCAGTTTAAGATTTTTTCCCGGCTTCGGGCTTTGATCTTTTATTCCCTGAAACAAGTTGTCGGTGTTGATATATTTTTTCTTTCTTCCCAGCGCGTCCACCTCCACGTATTCAAAGCCGTTTTCTCCCCTGACAATCTTGTCCATTTCTTGTTCAATTCCAAATTGGCCGATAAAGTCGCCCAGGTGGTAATCGAGCTTGTCGCGGCTTCTGTATTTAGGAAGCTGGTTTTGAGATATTTCCGAGATATAACCCAATAAATGCGCGCCCACTTCTCCGTCCACGTATTCTCGGCTGATAAACATGTCGACACTGATTCCCGGCAATAGCGCGTTTTCAGTTTCGATCTTGGCCACTTCATCCAAGGAGATGTTTTTCTTAATAATGATCGGCCTGTATCTGGCCTGAGAGGAGTATTTTTTTATGGTCTGGTTAATATCCTCAATATCCATGTCCAAAATGGAAGACAGTCGATTTAAAGTCTCTTGCTTGTTCTTGAGGTATTGACGGGTCACGACGGCGTCAAAGCGCGGAATATTATCGACTAAAAGTTGGTCGTTGGCGGAGTAGATCATGCCTCTGGGAGCCCGGACGATTTCTTTTCTCAATCGGTTTTGTATGGAGAATTTGTGATACAGCTCCCCTTTGTAAACTTGCAAGTACCAAAGCCGCAACAGCACCACTCCAAAACAAATCAGAATGATATTGGCCACTTGAGTTGCCCGTTTTTTATGCAGTTTGATGAGTTCTTCGTCGCCAAACATTAAATCGCGACTCCGGCTTCTTTGGCGTTAACTTTCCAAACCCGGTCCAATAAAACAAAAAAGAAAGGAGCCAGAAGGGACAACGCCAGACTTTCGGGAATGTCTTGCCAGAAAAGATGAACAAAGTTGCCAAAATCCCCCAGTTTTAAAGACAATAAAAAACTGGTGATCACAAACCAGGCTATTTGGAAAACTTGAACGACAACAATAGTGGAGATTGCCGTGCTAAAATCCAACATGTCTTTTAAATAACGAACCGACAATGAAATCAGCACCCCGGCAAAGGCGCCAATCGCCCAGCCTTCGATAGAAAAAATGGAGTGGGCGTATTGCACGGCTAAAATAAGCCAGGCCAAAAAAGGCGTCTCCAATTTAAAAGCGAGAAACAACACAATGAGCACGTTGAACTCCGGCCTAAAACTCAGGATGCCAATGGCCGGCAAGAAAGCCGTGGTAAAGATCTCCAAGATCACCAACAAAAGACATGTTTTTACAAGTCCGGACAAAATATCAACAAGACCGCGTCTATTCATTTTTTTCTTCCTTGGCCAAATCTCTTTTTTCAATCAAATTATCAATCGAATTTTTAGCCCCGTCCTTTTCAATTAAAACCACAACTTCTTCTAATTTATGAAAGTTAACAGAAGGCGTGACCACAATGGACTGGGTAATGCCAAAGTTTTCCTTGTCTATTTTAGTGATCTTTCCCACTTTAATTCCTTTGGGGTAAATGCCTCCAAGCCCGGCGGTAATGACCTCGTCGTCAACCTTTACGGCTTCCGTCCGGTTAACGTACTTCAAGCGGCATTTGAATTCGGAAACTCCTTCGACAATGCCGTGAGATCTAGTTCTGGCCACAATGGAATCAACCCTGTTGTTTTGATCCAAAATGGTTAAGATGTCTGAATAATGAGGCGTCAATCTATAAACATAACCGACCAGGCCGTTCATTGTTATAACGGGAGACATCTTTTTTAAGCCGTCGGAACTTCCTTTGTTTATGCGCAAAACTTTAAATTCGTTTGACGCGTCCCAACTGACGATCTGAGCCAAAACCTTTTCTCGAGGAATTTCTTTTCCAAATTGCAACAGCTGCTTAAGCCGCTCATTTTCTTTTTTTACTTCTTGAAATTCAAAAATTTTATTCTCCAGCTCGTCAACTTTATGACGAAGTTGCTCGTTGTCTTTTGAGGTGTTGACCACCATGACATAATGTTCCAGCATGCCGGCGGCTTTTTCTTGCATAGACAAGGTTCCCCTTTGAATGGGAGCAAAAGCCTCAATCAGAAAGCTTTCAAAAGCGGACACTTCCTTTAAAGAATAATTTTGCTTGGCAATTCCCCACAACGCGAGAAAAATCACTAGAAGGTTGTTAACCAATTTCCACTTGGAAGAGTTGACAGTAAAGTTTTTCAATTCGTAACATCCCGCGCAATCAAGTTTTATTCCATGGCTTTTAAATTATCCATTTAAAGTATCTAATGGAAAACTAGATGCCAACATTTTAGCAATATGCGACACTCAGCGCAAATTGACTTTAACAAAAAAAATTATAGAATTTTACTTTTATAATTAAACCCCAAAGGGAAGCAAAATGATCAGTAAATTTACCGGAAAAATCTCTTACATTATACTCACCTTTTTTATCGCGGCCATTATCGTCAGCTTTGCTTTGACAGGATTCCAAGGCTTCAGCTCGAGTTCCAACGCCGTGGCGAAAGTGGACGGCGAGCCGGTTAACGTCAGGGAGTACAATAATATTGTTAACCAAGAGATCCAGCGCTATTCCCAAATGTTTGGAAAAGACTTAACCGGTCAGCAAATCAAACAATTTCGGATAAAAGAAAACGCTCTAAGAAATTTAGTCCAGCAGCAATTGTTGACTAATTTCGCCAACGATACGGGGCTTGACGCCAGCGCCTCTGAGATCAAGTCGCGAATAAAAGGGTTGGAGTATTTTCTAACCAATGGAAAATTTGATGTGGGCAAATATAAGCAGCTTCTACAGGCCAATAATTTCAATCCCGCCTCTTTTGAGGAAATGATAGAAGAAGAAATTGTCCTAGAGAAGCTGCAAAGTCTTATGACGGGCGTTTTGGTTTCTAATTCTTACGTGAAAGACGCCATAAAATTCAAAAACGCCGGAGCCAAAGCCCGCGCGGTTCACTTTGACAAAGAAAGCATGACTCGCCACCTGGAAGTTAACCAACAGGAGATCCAAAAATTTCTATCAGAAGAAAAGAACCAGGCCTTGGCCAAATCTCTTTATAAAAGCATGTCTGAAGAATTCAACAAACCCGCTCAAATTAAAGCCAGCCATATCTTAATTCCTGTGAACGAGGAACAAAGCGAAGTCGAGGCTCGCAAGGAAATTCAAAAAATCAGAAAAACGACCACTCCTAAAAACTTTGCGCAAGTGGCGAGAAAAAAATCCAAAGGTCCTTCCGCTCCAAAAGGGGGAGAGCTTGGATGGTTCGCGCAAGGATCCATGGTTCCCGAGTTTGAACAAACCGCGTTCAAATTAAAGCCCGGACAAATCTCTCAACCGTTAAAGACAAACTTTGGTTGGCATATCATCTATGTCCAAAACAAGAAAGCGGCGG
>JBBDND010000273.1:0-2016 GCA_040877865.1 Bacteriovoracaceae bacterium
CGGGGCGAAGAAGTCGCCCTATGGCGGCGGGATCAAACCGGCGTTTCCCGCTTGTCCGCCGACGCCAACACCGTTCAGTATCAAATCTTCACCTCTATTAGCTCCAGAGTCCCTCGCTTTTACACGGCTAAATTTAACGCTGTAGTGGAATAAGACGTTTCCATAAGCGGGCAATTTGTTTACAATCCTAATATGTTTAGGATGATTCATGATTAAAGCGATAAAATCTCCGGTGGAGTGGGTGGGCAAACAGATTTTGGAAATTGCCCCGGCCTTGGGAAGATTTACGCTTTACACTTTTTCCAATTTTAGATGGTTTTTTCGCCCGCCTTTAAGAGTGCCTCTTTTTATAGAGCAAATGGTTTTCATGGGCAATAAAAGCCTGTTCATTGTGATTTTAACCTCTTCCTTTTCCGGGGCGGTCTTTGCTTATCAAATTTACTTGGGCTTTACCGCTTTTAGCGTTGATTCATTCGTCGGACCCATTGTGGCCATCGCGGTCACTAAAGAGTTGGCCCCCGTCTTTACCGGTTTGGTGGTGGCCGGCAGATGCGGCGCCGCTATGGCGGCTCAAATTGGATCTATGAAAGTGACTGAACAAATAGACGCCCTGGAAGTTATGGGAGTCAATTCCATCCAATACTTGGGAGTTCCCAGAGTTTTCGCCACCACCACCACTATGCCCATGTTGGCGGGAGTGTTTATGTTGGTGGCAAACGCGGGCTCCTACTTGGTGGGGGTCAAGCTTTTGGGAATAGACCAGGCCGTTTATTTTGCAAAGCTTGGAGATTTTATGAATTTGAACATGGTGGTTGAGGGATTGATCAAGGCCGCCGTTTTTGGCTACCTGATAGCCATCATTGGAACATACCAGGGCTTTGCGGTTAAGGGCGGAGCCGAAGGCGTTGGCAAGGGCACTAATATGGCCGTTGTATGGGGAATGGTCATTGTCTTGGTGGTGGACTTCTTTTTGACCGCCATTTTGGCGAAAATTTTATAGGTTTTATTATGAAATACGCAATAGAGTTCAATCATTTAACCAAACGCTTCGGAGAGGAGACCGTTTTAGACGATTTGGATTTCAAAATTCACGAAGGAAAAATCACGACTATATTGGGTTTTTCCGGAGCGGGCAAATCCACCGTTTTAAAACATGTTCTAGGCATCTATCACCCCACCGAAGGCCAGGTGACAGTGCTGGGGCAAGACATGGAGCAAATGAAAGAGAGCCAGATTAGGGAGTTTCGCACCAATTTTGGCATGGTTTTTCAGTACGCGGCTTTATTTGATTCCATGACAAATTTCGAAAACGTCACTTTTCCCATGAAAGAATTCACCAAAAAAAGCAAACAAGAGATTGAAGACAAGGCCATAAGTCTTATGCGGCAAGTGGGACTTGACGATTTCGCTTTTCACAAGCTTCCTTCTGAAATCTCCGGCGGCATGAGGAAAAGAGTGGGGTTGGCGCGGGCGCTGGCGCTGCAACCCAAAGTGATGCTCTACGACGAGCCCACAACCGGGCTTGATCCAATCACCACTCACATGGTTGACGATTTAATCCGAACAACCCACTCAACTAACGCTGATTTGCCCATGACCACAGTTATTATTTCTCACGATATCGCCGCCACATTGCGCATTTCGGATTATGTCGCGTTTTTAGAAAAGGGTAAAACGGTGGTTCACGCTCCGGTGGAAGAGTTTAGAAAGTCCGATCACCCGACAATTAAGAAATTTATTGAATTGTCCACGTAAAGAAGCAAGAATATCAGGAAAACCTTACCTACTTAATATCTTTAAGATTTTTCCGGCTTGAAGGGTTAAAATGGAAATAAATAAGGTAGAGTAAAGACATTAATTGGAGTTGGTTTGAACGAGTTAAAAGTCGGTTTTCTAACATTATTGGCAATTGCGAGTTTGGTGGTTGTTTCATTAAAAATAACCGCGAACAAATCCGGTTTTGGCGATTACATCACTTATAGGGCGATTTTAAACGACGCCACTGGAATCTATGAA
>JBBDND010000274.1:0-10696 GCA_040877865.1 Bacteriovoracaceae bacterium
TTGTAAACGGCGGTTGAAGTGGCGTCCATAGAGACTTTTGGAATATCCGGCAGTTTCACAGAGCTCTTTTTGGATTTGCCAAGAATTTTGGAGGTCGTTTCCTCTCCCAACATCTGGGCCATATGAGAACGAATTTTTTCCTTATACTGGTCCAGATCCACGGCCGGCGCGTTAAACGAGAATAATATAAAAGCCCAAACACATATTTTTGACAAGGCAACTCCTTAAATTGGGTACTTACAAGATCATTTTAAGGGACAAAGTTTCCAGCTACAAACAAATTATAAAAAATATTACAATCTAATCAGGAGGCATCATGTTCAACTTCGCTTTTAAAAACAAAAATATGGTAAAAGACTTGGCCAAAGAAATCGTTCAAGAAACCTCTAAGGAGTTAAATCTGCTGCATGACGGACAAAAAGGCCAGCTTAAAGAAATCCAACAAGTTTTAGGCCAATTAGTGGACAAAATAGAAGCGCTGGAACATCGCCTGACAACCAAAGAATTAAAAGATCACCAAACCTACGGCCATTTAAAATACAAAATATCGGAACTTCAAACCGACCTTTTCCAAAAGTGACGCTTAAAGTGGGCAGGTTAACTCCTGCGGCTTAATTCGAAGTCCAAGGTTAAACACTCAAATTCAGGCGTTTTTAAGTAGGCAATTAACTCCGGCAAATTGCCATAGCTCCTTGATAAGCTAAAATTAAAAAGTACATAGGAGTTCTATATGAAAGCGCTGTTTTTTATTTCCATCTTTGTCGCTTTTCCCGCGCTTGGGCAAGTCCAAAGCGACGTTACCACATCAATAGATCAGAGAGCTGATGTCACCACAGGTAAAAAGACCGTCACTTTACAATATAGCTGCACAGGAAACTGTGGAAACAAGCCTTTTCCCGCGGAAACAATCTCTGAGAGCAGAAACTTTGAAAGTGTGGAAAGCGCTCAGACTTTTGCCGGACAACAATGCCGCCAGAAAGTTAACAATTACTGTTCTAATCTTGCAAGCGACTCTTCTCAAGAAGATTCAAGCGGCAATCAAGCGTCCACCGCTCAAACCGAGCAAAATGACATGGATCAATATGGGTACGTCGCCGGGGACGGCGAGCTGGAGGCCGACGAATGTGAATGGCTTCAAGACAGCGCAAAAGAAGTGTATAAGCCCCTGTTCGAAAGTGGCGAGCCTCTATTGGTTAACGACCCTGACAGCGCAAGTTTCACGGACAAGGTTGAGTCCTCGGTTTGTAGAGGTCAAATGATATGCAAAAGCAGCTTAGAGCACATTACGGGAGTCTATCAGCAGCTTGAAGACCAACTTGAAAAGAACAATGGCCTTGTAGACAAACGGGTCCAAGAAAAGTTTGAACAGATGACCAGCCCGTGTCCCGAATTTTTAAAAGAAGGCTTTTGCAATTGGAAACCTAAAGGGCAATTTAACAAGTGCTTGGTGTACGACCAGAACACTTGTCCATCCGCCACCAAGTGCTATAGAGAAAATTACAAGTATCTTCAGGCGATGAAATCCATGGACGCCAAGGAAGAAAGAATATTAAACTCCACGAAAGAAACCAAAGGACACAATGCAGGCTCGGCGTCACAGAATTAAGTTAGCGACTAAAATTTTTGCGACGGTTTTGTTAATGATTTGCTTTTCGGTAGAGGCTAAAAGCTTAAAGGATTTTTTAGAGAAAAAACCAAGCGAATTAAACAATATAAAACTTCAAGCGGGATCCTTGGCGACGTTGGAGCAATACCAAAAAAAAGCCGGCAATAACGGCGAGCCATTTACTCTTGAATTTATTTGCTATCAGCGAAAAGACAAGAACCTTCCAAAATCATTAAAAGGTTTAAAGTGCAATTTTAGCGACGCCAAATTTTTGGAAAAAAAAGTTAAATAATCTCGCCCACTAAATCGTAATCCAGAACCTCGTTGATTTTTACTTTTACAATTTCGCCCGGTTTGGCCATTCCGTCGTTAATGATAACTCGGCCGTCAATGTCGGGAGCTTGGCCCTGATGCCTGCCCTGTAAAAGAAGCTCGGTTTCCTCGTGAGCTCCTTCAACCAACACATCCAGGGTCTTGCCTATGTATTCTTGATTAAGCTCGCGGGCAATGTTTTTTTGAACTTCGTACAACCTTTCAAATCTTTCATCAATCACTTCTTGCGGGATTTTGTCCTTCAAGCGCAGCGCCGGCGTTCCTTCCTCGTCGGAGTATTTAAAAACGCCCAGATGATTAAATTTGACTCTTTTAATTCCTTCTATCAATTGTTCAAAATCTTCTTCCGTCTCCCCCGGAAAGCCCACGATAATGGATGTTCGCAATACAATGCCGGGAATTTTTTCTCTTAATGTTTTTATTTTTTGATGAATAATATCGCCTGTTACCCGGCGATTCATGCGTTTCAACACGCGATCGGAAAAATGCTGAACCGGCATGTCCAAATATTTGCAGATTTTGTCCGAGCCGGCCATTAAATCCATCACGTCTTCGGTCAGATCGTCGGGATAGAAATAAAACACTCTCACCCAATCCGCTCCCGACTTGTCCTGCAAGGCTTTAAGCATATCGTGGATTTGAGCGTTTTTGCCGTCAATTTTTTTAAAGCCTTCAAAGTCCGAACCATAGTCGGAAAAGTCTTGAGAGATAAGATTAAGCTCTTTCACTCCGCTAGCGCTCAATTTTTGAGCTTCTTTAACTAGCGAATCCACCGAGCGCGAGCGCATTTTTCCTCGCAACGTTGGAATAATGCAAAAGGTGCAATTTCTATTGCAGCCTTCGGATATTTTTAGCCAGGCCATGTACCCGGGGCTGGTGTTTAGCCGCGGATCAAATTCAGTGTGAATATACTTGGGAATTTCCACAAAGGATTTTTTTTCAAGCTTTCCTTCTTCATAGGCTTTAAGCAGAGGAACAATTTTATTGTATTCTCCGGTGCCGATAAACATGTCCACTTCCGGCATCTCGGCTTCAAGCTCGCCGTGATATCTTTGGGCCATGCAGCCGCTCATAACTAGAGCTTTGCAATTGCCCACCTCAGGGCGTTTAAAGTCGGACAACTCAAGCACCGTTTCAATGGATTCAATTTTGGCGGCTTCCACAAAAGAGCAGGTGTTAACGATAATAACCTCGGCCAATGCCGGATCTTGCGTGACCGAAAAACCGTCCAGCCCCAAATGGCCTAGCATGACTTGGGAGTCCACCAAGTTCTTGGAGCATCCCAGAGAGCTGAAATACAGGGATTTTTCTTGAAACTTATTGTCTTCTATTTGCATAAAACTTCCTTAAACAAGCCTTATAGGAGGTTTCAAATGATAAGTCCACAGAGTATAGAAGCGCGGTAATTTTTTCAGTTTTCCCGATAAAAACAGCCAACAGACTCTTTATTTCTAACAGAGGCGTTTAAGACCATATAGGCCACTTCAACCCCGTTGCGAAGGCCTATGAGCTCGTCGTGTAAAGCGGCGTGGCGGTAAAAGGAATGAATTTCATCCGACATTTCCCTAAACATGGCCCGCGCCCTGGCCAAGCGATTCTTGGAGCGGGTCAGCCCCAAATAATTCCACATGGTTTGTTTAATGGTCATGATGTCTTGCGACACCAGGCCCAAATCAATTGGCTCGGAGCCTTTTCTCCAATCTTTAATCTTGGAGGAGTCATAAAGGGTTTCGTTGCCAATATTTTTTAATATATTTTCGGCGGCGATATAGCCAAAGGTCACTCCTTCCAACAAGGAAGTGGAAGCAAGTCGATTTGCGCCATGCAGGCCGTTGCAGGCCACTTCCCCAACCGCGTACAAGCTTTTAAGATTTGTTCTGCCGTCCAAGTCCGTCTTGACTCCTCCACAGGTGTAATGAGCGGCGGGAACCACCGGAATGGGCTCTTTTGTAATGTCCACCTTGTGTTCCTGGCAGTATTTATAAATGGTGGGAAATCTTTTTTTGATCCAGTCTTGGTCTTTATGAGATATGTCCAAGTAAACATAATCGTCTTTCAAGGCGATCATCTCTGACAAGATGGCCCGTGCCACCACGTCCCTTGGGGCTAGCTCTTTATCCCGGTGGTACTTTTCCATAAAAGCTTCCCCTTTCGAGTTCATCAGCCTGCCGCCTTCTCCGCGTACCGCTTCCGAAACAAGAAACCTTCTGTGTCCGGTGCCTGAATAAAAAGTTGTGGGATGAAATTGAATAAACTCCATATTCACCATCTGCGCTCCCGCTCTGGCGGCCATGGCGTGCCCGTCTCCTCTGGAGCCCGCGGCGTTAGAATTGTGCAAGTACAAGGCGCCAATTCCGCCCGTCGCCAAGATGGTTTTTTTCGCCAAGACTTTTTTGACGTCTGAGCTATCCTGATTATATACATAAGCGCCCGCCACTTTATCCGCTTCATATCTTTGTTGGATGGAGCAGCCGTGATGGTTGGGAGTGATTAAATCGATGGCCGTGTGACCTGTTAAAAAAGTCACATTGGGAAAGCGCTCTTTGTTGTTTAAATAATTTAAAAGAGAAACTTGAATCGCCTTGCCGGTGTAGTCGCCTTTATAAATGATTCTTGCTTTTGAATGGGCGGCTTCTTTGGTAAACAAGAGAGCGCCGGATTTGTCTCGATCAAATTCGGTATTCGCCTTTTGAATAAAAATTTCTTCCAGTATGGCGGAAGATCTCTGAGCCAACAGTTTCGCGGCTTTAAGGTTTGAGGTGTTGGAGCTTGCTTTGTTGATGTCTTCCACCAAAGAATCTTCGTCGTCCCAAACTTTTTGGGAGTAGACAACTCCCCCTTGGGCCCAATAAGTATTGGCCACTTCAGGAACTTTCTCCCTGGTGGCTATTCCCACTTTCAAGCCGCATTCCGCCAGTTTTATGGCGCTGGTCAATCCAGCGATCCCGGAACCTATTATCAATACATCGTAATTATCGGTCATAAAACTACTTTTGCTTATTTTATATTTTTTCGTATTTTAAGGAGATATCCACATGAGGAGCGTCATATGTCAAAGCTCCCACGCTAATGGCGTCCACGCCGTCGATCAAGTAATCATTCAAATTGGCCAACCGCACGCCTCCAGAAACTTCATATGTTTGCCGCTCGGTCTTTAGCTTTATCGCCTCTTGGATCTGAGCGGGAATAAAATTGTCCAACATCAAATGCCTGGCGTCCAAATCAATAGCCTTGGCCAGCTCTTCCAAGTCGTGAATTTCCACAATCAAAGGCTGGTAAAATGTTTTTAAATCTTTAAAGAAGTTTATAGCGTTTTCCAGGCCGCCAAAAAAGCTTTTATGGTTGTCCTTAATCATCCAGCAATCTGCTTGGCCGAAGCGGTGGTTGTGACCGCCGCCGGTGTTGACGGCGTATTTTTCCAAGGCTCGGTGGCCGGGAGTCGTTTTCCTGGTGTCCAAGATTTTAATATTGCGCTTGTCCGCCTCCACAACAAAAGAGCGGGTAAAGGTGGCAATTGAGCTTGCCCGTTGAAGCAGATTTAACGCGATTCTTTCGCCGGTCAAAGCGACGCTAAAAGGCAGCTCAAAACGGGCCTCTTCGCCTTTTTTGACAAAAGAACCTTCCCTGTCCAAAAGCTTCCCGTCGCCGTCTATTTCCATTGGAGAGCTTAAAAGATAATTAAAAGTTTCCATAAAGAACGGCAAACCCGCCACCAACATGTCTTGTTTGAATTTTAGCCGGCAACTTACCGTGTCGGTTGGTAATTTTCGGATGTAGGAGAAATTTGAATGAAAATCATCCTCCTTAAAATAAGACGCCACCAGGTTTTGAATAAAAATTTTATTTAGCTCGCTCATGTTTTTTCTCTATATCTTTGGAAATAAAAAAGCAATTGACCTGTTTCTCGCGCCGCCACGCAAAAAGCTTCAAAAGTTTCAACCCTTTGCGGCCTCAATCTTTTGCCCTTAATTGCAGGAAAAATACCATGATCAACAAGCTTTTGCCCATACTTTCCCTGGCGCTCCTGTGCTTTATATTGCATGAACAAAGCTTAAAACCCTTTTCCTTCCATAAACGGCCAAAAAGCCAGTTGCGGGGAGCGCCGGCCGTTTATCAAGCTCTAATCACGGGCAACAAGAGCGGAGTTCCCAGAAAGACCATCGACACAATGAAGACCTTTGGGCTCATGCATCTATTAACCCCCTCAGGCCTGCACTTGGGCTCTTTTCTCTTGCTATTTAAATGCTTTCCAAAATTTAAATTTTTAATCACGCTTCTCATGTTTCTTGGATCGTTTTCAATTCCCGGGTTTTTAGCGCTTAAAAGGATGCTCGTCTTTTACTTGGTCAATTTCCGCCTTAAAAACATTCAATTAAGCTTCATTGCCACCTTTATTTTGTCTTTATTAATTGGAAATTACGCCGAAAGTCCCATGAGCTTCGCCTTCACTTTTATCTTTTGGGGATGCATTATTTTTAACACTGGGGGAAAGTGGGCGCTTGCCAAGAAGCTTTTTGTACTGCAAGCGGCCGTCGCCATTCTTTTTCATCAACAAATAAATTTAGTCGCGTTGATTTTAAATCCCGTGATCACTCTTGTTTTTTCCCTCTGCTTTCCCATTCTGTTGTTCTTGTACCCATGGAGCTTTTTAAAACCTACAGGGCTCTTTTTTGTGGAGTTTTTCACCTCCTTTATCGATTTGCTTAATTATTTTTCCCTTTTGAATATGCCCGGAGAAATGGCGATTTTAATTGTTTTTTGTTTTTCCTGGCGGCGCAAGCTCGCCATTTCAGCCCTTTTGTTAATCCTGTCTCCTTCTCTCGATATGCAGCCAAGCAAGAAGCGTCCCTCTCCCCATATTCACTACCCTTTGCCAAGAGCGGTTGAATTTTTGAAAACTAATAAAAGAAAAATCGAATTTATTGACAGGTTATGCCGAGTGGATTTTGAGGGAAAGATTTCATGCAAAAAAAAGCCCTCCCGCCTGGGAGGGCCGCATATCTGATTTTTTTTTAGCTCTATTTAACTTTCATGTCTTGAATTAACTTTTCAAAAGTTTTTTCTTCTCTTATGGCGTAAAGCATATTCTGCTTGATTTGGTCGTTGCCGGTATAGTACTGCTCAAGCTGCTTTTTCTCCATTCCAGATTGGTCCGCCATTTCTTGAATTTTAGAGTCCAAGTCGGCGTCGGTGGCCTGCACTTCGTACTTCTTAGAAATTTTGTCCAAAATTAACCCTGACTTGACTTGAAACAAGGCTTTGGCCGTGACGTCTCCATCCCATTTTTCAAAATATGTTTTAACCATGTCTTCGTTAAAACCTTGTTGCTTTAGGTTATTGGCAAGATCTTCTTTTACCGCCTGCTTTTGCTGCTCAATCAACGCGTTGGGCACGTCAAAGGCGTTTTCTTCAATCAATTTTTTTAAAATCTCTTCTTGCAACTTGGCCTGAACTTCCCGGGTTTTCTGGCTTTCCAAGCGTTGGCGATTTTTTGTTTCAAAATCCTCGGCCGACTCAAAACCAACTTCTTTGGCCAACTCATTCGTCACTTCCGGCGTTTTTTTCTCTTTAATCTCCAGCAGCTCGACGTCAAATTTAACATCCGCCCCTTTCAGATCCTCTTCATGATAATCCTTTGGAAAAGCCAGCTCGATGTTTTTTTTCTCGCCCTTTTTCATTCCAATCATATTGTCTTCAAAGCCGGGAATGAACTGTCCTGAACCGATTTCCAAAACAAACTCTTCAGCCTTCATATTGTCAGGTCTTGAGCCGTCGGGTTTTTCACCTTCAAAATTAAACACGGCGAATTGACCCTTCTCCAACTTGGCCTTCTCATCGGTCACTTCAATCATTTCCGATTTAGGCGCCAGATATCTTTCTTTCAATTGCTTCAACTCTTCGTCTGTGACAACGGCTTCTTCCTTCTTAAACTCGTAAGCGCTGTAATCTTTAATCTCCACTTCGGGAAACGTTTCAACTGTGGCCTCGAAGCTGACTTTTTTCCCTTCTTCGAAGTTGGTGTTGTCAAAGTTGGGATATCCGACAGGTCTAATATTTTCTTCTTGGATCGCTTGATAAAATTTTTCAGAAACAAATCTATATAGAGCGTCGTTTTCAACTTGCGGCCCGTACACTTTTTGGATCATGGCCAAAGGAGCCTTGCCTTGTCTAAAACCTTTCAGGTTTGCCGACTTTTGCTTTTCTCTAAGAGCTGATTGAATTTGCTCTCCCAAATCAACGTCGTCAAAGTTAAACTTTATTTTTTTGGTGCATCCATTAACTTCTTCTACCGTATAGGCCATAGTTTTCGTCCTCTTGATTACATGCGTTAAAATGACTTAAAAATTAGGTGGAAAATAGCCAGAAAAGCGTGGAAAGTCAAAAGGTATGAGCTAATACCATGTTTTTACTTTATAAAGTCCTTGCGGCGGAGCCACTTCACCCAGCCTTTTTGCCCCTGCCGGGCCTTCTTTTGGAAGGCCTTCTAGAGCTTGAATAATCTCTTTCTCGGAAAGCTTGTTTCGGCCCACATGCCACAAACATCCAACCATAAGTCTAACCATTTGTTTTAAAAAACCGTTTCCCACAATTTTAAAGCAATGATAAGCGGGAAAAATGTTTTGAAAATTTGGTTCAATATGCGAGCGCAGTTCGCATTCATAAACAGTTCTAATTGTTGAAGACGGATCTGAACCGACGCAGCTAAAGCGCTCAAAATCCCACTCCCCCACAAAAAGCTTGCAGGCCTGGCGCATCTTTTCAAAATCGAGCTCAAAAGGATAATTGGCGACGAGATCCTTTTGAAAAGGTCCCGGATCTTTCAAGTTGGTAAACAAATATTTATACTCTTTTTTAAGAGCGTCATTGGTGGGCCGAAAGTCCGGATCGCAATAAGCGACTTCTAAAATTCGCGCGTCATCGGGCAATTTGCTGTTCAGAGCCTTGTGAAGAGCTTCAGGCTCTATGTCAAAAGGGGCCTTGATCCGCGCCACGTGTCCAAGAGAGTGAACTCCGGCGTCCGTTCTTCCCGAGCCCACGGTGTGGATTGTTGCAGATTTAAAAATGGATTTAAGAGCTTTCTCAAGCTCGTCTTGAACTGTGGGGTAAAAGTCTTTTTGCTTTTGCCACCCTAAATAACGGGAACCTTTAAAGGCAAGCTTAACTTTGTAGGTAATCATTGCTTTTCTGAAAGCTCTCCAGATTCCGCCGCTTCTTGATCCCAATCAAAGACATTTTGAAATTTATCCCTGTGAAAAGCGACGTAAATCAATGAGGACAACACATACAAAGTGATAATAATGGGAATCATGACTTGTTCATAAATAAACAACGAAGAGACTATGAGAAAAATTAAAAACAAGACTTTCTTTTTGTTTATCCTAACCCAAGCGCTGTTTTTGAATGAAGGGAAAGGCATATTGGATATCATAAGCAGCGAATAAAAAACAATATATGGTATTGAAACGTAAAGATTTAGAAAGTACTCGGGAAAATCCAAAGAAACCAAAATATAGCTTAAAACGGCGATGGCAGCTCCTGGAATGGGCAGGCCTTGAAAGTAGTCGCTTTTCACTCTTGAAATATTCGCGTTAAAGCGGGCAAGCCTCAAAGCTCCACACAAAAGGAAAAGAAAAGCCACCACCATCCCCACTCTGCCCGAATCAATAAGAAACCGGTTGTAAAAGATAATCGCCGGGGCCATTCCAAAAGATATGAGATCGCTTAGGCTGTCAAATTGTTCGCCAAAAGAAGAAGAGGTCCCCGTCATTCGCGCCACACGTCCGTCCACGCTGTCAAAGATAGCCCCCAAAAAAATGAACATGCAGGCCTTGTAAAATTCGCCTTTGATGGAAAACATGATCGCGATAAAACCGCAGCCGATATTCATCGCGGTAAAGATGTTTGGAAGAAAAAAGGCAAACTTGTCAAACTTTCTCTCTGTCATAACTTTCCTTTGCGCCAATCGGTTTTAAAATCCGGCTATGGCCGTGTTTCCGGCTTTCAACTTATCTCCGGGAGAAACCAGCGCTTTTGCGGACGCGGGCAATTTTACCGTTAAGCTTCCTCCTAAAGGGAAATATCCAAAACAAGCCAGCGCCTTGCCTTTGTCGCCCGGCTCAACATACAAGCGAGGCGCAAATCCCAAAGGCCGTTTAATAAAAGTGAAAAGAGTCTTTTGGCCTGTTTTGTTTAAAAGAGCCAGATTATAGCGATTCGGCCTTTTTGTAAAATTGGCCCATTTTACAACACCAGCTTTGGAGTCAAAGCTCTCAAGGTTTTCAACCACCCCTTCAAAAGGCATGTAAAGTCCGACTGGGCCGAAACGGCCTAAAACGATCTTAATAAGAACCGTCTCCGAGCCGTTTTCACTCCGGCTTTTAGAAACCGAAACAACTTTGCCGTTGATAGGCGCAAAGCACAAGTCGGCGTTTAGAGAAAAACTGTCCTGGTAAAAAACGATGTTTTTTCTTCGCAGAAAAAAAAACAAGCAGAGGAACAAGGTCCAAAAGAGCGCCGCTCCCAAAGGAAGGGTGTTGACAACAATCAAAGTGACCAAAAGCAGCTTAACAACGTCTTCTCTGCTTAAGAAAAAGCCTTTCATGTTTTCTTTTTTTCCTTTTGAAACTCTTGTTCAAGATTTCTATAATAAAAAACTTCGCTTTTAACTTTATTGGCTTTTAATAAAGAAAATAAGTTTTTTGGCTCTTTTTCCAATAAATCATAAGTTGAAACGCACTCATTGTACAAGCCCGGCTC
>JBBDND010000275.1:0-1945 GCA_040877865.1 Bacteriovoracaceae bacterium
ATAATGGGATCGATGTTCGAGAGGTCTTGTTCGGGCTCCTCCTCCGAGTCGTCATTGTCATAATCTTCATAGTAATAGGCGTCGTCAAGGGGATGCTCTTCCACCTCAAGGCTTTCGTCTTGAATTTCATTCTTAAACGCCGACAATCGCTCCTTCTCAGGAGGAGCTTCCACGCTCCAATCTTGCGCGTCTTCCGCTTCAAAGTCCTTTGATTTGGCGATTCCCTCGGGGGCGCTGTTAAAGTCCACTTGGACCCACTCGTCCTCGTCATCGTTAAATCCCGGAGAATTTTCCGGAGCGCTCTTTTTTTCGTCATCGCTCAAAAGAAGATCGTCCTCTAGGAGTTTTACTTGCTCTGAAACATATTGATCCTTGGGGTTGATCAGCAAAAGGTATTTAAAAGTGTTTAAAGCCTCCTCGAGATAACCCAAGTTAATGCAAATCTGGGCAAACAATTTTTGCAAACTAATATTTTCTAAATGATCGGAAACAAACGGCCTAACCGTGTTATAGGCCAACTCGTAATTCTCCTGGTCAAAATAGCAGTGCCCGAGAACAATATAACCCATGACATAGGTGGGATGGCGCTTTATCCCTTCTTTTAAAATTTTAAACGCTTCCTCCAGCATTCCTAATTTTCGATATGATTCCGCCAGGGGAGCAAAGACCCGAGATTGCGGCTTCTTTTGATAAAGAAGCGAATATTTTGCAAGCAATGAGGATTTTTTCTGTCTCTTAGCCATCCAGATTTAAAGACCAACCAATTCTTCGCCAGTTCGATCAACCAGACCCGCTTCTTCCTGGTTTATAATTCTTGGAGTTAGAAAGACTATCAATTCGCTTCTATTTCTATTGGGATTATAGGCGTTTCTAAAGAGCCATCCAACAAGCGGCAAATCCTTTAAAAAAGGAACACCTGATTCGACTTCGCTGGTGGAGGTTTGATAAAGTCCCCCGATAACAACAGTGGAGCCGTTATCCACCAAGACATTGGTGGTGATATTATTGGCGGTGGTATTGGGCAAACCGCCGGCGCCCGCTGTGCCAAAACCTCCCTTGGTTAAGTTCACATTCATGGAAATAGAGCCGTCATTGGTGACTTTAGGCGTGACGGTCAAGTCGATGGTGACGGGAATTTCTTGAATCTGACTGGTGACCTGGCCGCCGGTTGTGGGAACTTCTGTTAAAAACCTTTGAGTTTCTACTGCGTTGATAGTGGCGGCCTCATTGTTCTGAGTGATGATTTTGGGAGAAGAAATGACTTTCCCTTTGGACTCGGACTCCATTAACTGCAAACTAAAATTAAGGCCAGTCAATCTTTTATACACGTCAATGCTGGCGGTTAACAGATTGGTGCCGGCGTCAGTGGCAGAGTTAAAAGAAAAGCTGCCTGTATTGTCGCCTAGATTGTTTGAATCCGTTATTGGATCGTACCCCACTTGAATCCCGCCCCGGGCAAGACCCGCTCGAAACTCGTAATCCTCTCTCGCTTCCACAACTTTGGCTTCGATCAAAACTTGTGGCGTTTGAGAATCCAAAACTTGAATAATTTTTTTCATTCTTTCAATAGCGTCAATTGTGTCTTTAACAATAATATTGCTGGTTCTATTGTCTATTTTAATAGCGCCGCGGTCTTTGGTGATATAATCTTCTAAAATTTGCGATATATCTTCTGGCTTGGCGAAGCTGATGGGAAACACTTTGGTCACCAGAGGCTCTTGTTGCTTATTGACGTTTTGGCTCGCTAATTCCGCCGCTCTTTCCTCGCGGGCCTTTGCAGCGGTTTTTACGGTTAAAATATTAGCGTGCTTAAAGGCCACCAAATCTCCAAGGCTCATAATGGTGTCCAGCGCTTGATCCCAAGGAATATTGGTTAGGCTGATGGTTAAAGGGGGAAGGCCATTCACGGCGTCGTCAATAATGATATTGAATCCAGAAGTGTCTG
>JBBDND010000276.1:0-1932 GCA_040877865.1 Bacteriovoracaceae bacterium
ACCGAGCTATTGCCTTTCAGAATGTTGAGCAGGGCTTTTTTGTCATAATCTTTTTTGGAAAAATTTCCTCCCAAAAAACTGACGTCCGCTTCCAAGTTTTTTACAAACAACTTCTCTTTAAGGCGAAAGAAGTCTTCCAGCAAAAGCAAGGAGATGTCCACTTTTGTCAGATCAAGGGTGCGCATAAAAGGAAGCGAAAGCAGGAATATGTTTTCTTTTTCGTTTGAAGGAAGGGCCATGTGCGCGATGTTTGGCGAGTCAATAACCAGGATTTGAAACTTTTCATGATAAAAGCCGAAAGTCTCTAAAAGACTTTTAAAAGCCTCTTTTATGCCGTAGTCAGGCCTTGGAGCGTCCCATTTTAATTCTTGCGCGTTCTTCACCAGCCACAACTGGCTGGCGAAGCTCCAGAAATCCTCTTCTTTGGGATAATTGTATTTTTCAACTTTTATTTTAGCTTTTTCTTTTTTTATTTCAGTGACTATCTTTCTTTTTAAAACAGATTGTTTTTTAAGGCCGTCTTTTTTTAAAACCTTTTGGATGTTTGAGTAATCGATCACCTCGTCTTGGAGCTCTTCCTCGGTCTTTTCCTGGGCGATTGCCTCGAATGAAAATTTAAGAGGGTTTGTGGGCAACCACAGCGTCGTATAAACGATTAAAAGCAAAAGCGCTTTCATTTAGCCTGGCTCTCCCCTTCTAAAAAATGATCTGGAAGTCTTCCCCAATAATAGTAATCGGTTAAATCAAGCCCCAACCGGTTGTAAAAGCGAGGATATTTTTCTTGAAAGCATTCCGGCCGCGACCCATCCAAAAGTTTGGATCTGATATATCCAATCTCCTCTCCAACTTTTGCCAGCATCCATCCCGACGGAGGCGTTTTTCCTTCCTTTTCAATAATAATGACGGAGTGGGCGCACTGCAGGGCGGTCAAGCTCGCGCTGGAATCAACCGGCTCTTTATGCAAGTGTCCCATAAAATTTTGAAAATAAAGCCGGCCCAATTCCTTTCCAGAAACCTGGGCGTTTCCCAAAAAAAGGGCGGCCAATAAAAAAAGCCTCATTAAACCTTCCATCTAAATTGGATGGTTTCCCAATTGTGACACTGGGGGCACCTCCAAAATATTTGATCGGAATTAAATCCACATTGAGAACAAAAATGCCTTGTGAGCGAGTTGTGGATTGATCCCAATAAACTTTGAGTTTCTTGCAAAGCCTCTTCAACCTTGCCCACCTCAATTAGCAATTTAACATATTCTATTTTCAAAACATCGCTAGAGGCGCTGTTTTCCCTCATCCAGCCGGAAAGGGCCTCAAAGGCTTCTTTTGTCTTGTTCTGATCTTTTAAAAGCCTGACTTGAGACAAAACAACTGAAGGAGAAGACAGAGCTTCTTTGTCGTCCATCTGTAAAAAGTGATTTTTTAAAAGGTTCAACTTCTCTTTATAATCGTCATCTTTCGCGTCGTATTCGTCCAATGAAACAAAAATGAACGATGCGTACATTGGATGCTCTTTTATTAGCTCCAACAACAAGTCTTTAGCGTCTTCCATTTGTCCTTGGCTTAAATACAATTTTAAGCGCAAAATTTTTGCGGACACCGACGGGGCAAATCTAAAGGCGTCGTCTAAATCCTCCGAACAGGCCCTAAAATCTCCTTGCTCAAAACGCTTCTTGGCCTTTTCCACCAAGATGTGGGAAATCGTTTCAAATTGATTTTCATGGCCGACTTTTGAAAGCATGATCCGATAATTATAGGCCTGGTCCCAATCCTCTATGTCTTCATAAACGCGGCACAACGAAAGAATGACTTCAAACTGGTCTCTGTTGATTCTTAGAACGTCTTTATAAGTCTCAATGGCTTTATCGACAAAGCCGCCCTTGTCAAAGTCAATGGCCAATTCTTTAAGAGCCCTTAGCCTTGTGGACTCGTTAAT
>JBBDND010000277.1:0-10555 GCA_040877865.1 Bacteriovoracaceae bacterium
CAGATGTTAAATTTTTATCAAGTTTATCGCTCCAATGTCCGATCAATTAGATTGAATAAATCATATAGTAATAAGTCATAATAATAAGTCATATAATAAAGAGGTACCAATGACATCCCCAAAAGCGTACATCCCAAACCCCGTTGTTATTGAACAAACTGCCAGAGGAGAGCGGCAATACGATATCTATTCCAGGCTCCTTTTAGACAGGATTATTTTTCTAGGCACAGAAGTAAACGACACTGTCGCGAATCTTTTGATCGCGCAAATGCTCTTTCTTGAGCAAAATGACTCGGACGCTCCCATACACTTTTATATAAACAGCCCAGGTGGCGGCGTGTATGCAGGTCTTGGCATTTATGATATTATGCAACACATCTCTTGCCCGGTTTACACTTATTGTGTCGGCCTTGCGGCTTCCATGGGCTCGTTATTGCTTGCCGCGGGATCAAAGGAAAACAGATACGCTCTTCCCCATAGCAGGATTATGATCCATCAACCCTTGGGCGGAGCGAGGGGACAGGCGTCTGATATAGAGATTCAGGCGAGAGAAATTTTGGATTTGAAAAAGCAATTGACTCAAATTTATGTTGACCACACCTCTACAGACAAGACATTTGAGGAATACGAAACGGCGATGGATAGAGACAGGTATTTAAATCCTGGGCTGGCCAAAGAAATGGGCTTAATAGATAACATTATCCAGCCGAAAGGGAAAAGCGAAAGCAAAGATAAAGAAGAGTAAGAAGCGATTAAAACGGCGAACTAAAAATTATTAAGGAATCTTATGAGCAACAAGAACAAAAGCGGAAGCTACGGAACATTACACTGCAACTTTTGCGGAAAATCCCAAAAGGAAGTTAAAAAGCTGATAGCCGGACCAGGAGTCTATATTTGCGACGAGTGCATTGAGTTGTGCAACGACATTATTTATGAGGACTCGGTTAAATCCGTTTCAAAAACGGCCTTGGACAATGTTCCCAAGCCGCATGAGATAAAAGAACATTTGGATCATTATGTGATAGGACAAGATCGCGCCAAAAAAATTATTTCAGTCGCGGTTCACAACCATTACAAGAGAATTTCTCACCGTCCTTCCGGCAAAAATGGAGACGATGTGGAGTTGACCAAATCAAATATTTTATTGGCGGGACCCACAGGATCGGGCAAAACTTTGCTGGCTCAATCTCTTGCCAAGTATCTTAACGTTCCTTTTGCCATCGCGGACGCCACCTCTCTAACCGAGGCGGGCTATGTGGGCGAGGATGTTGAAAACATTATTTTGCATCTATTGCAAAACTGCGATTACGACATCGAAAGAGCTCAAAGAGGCATCGTCTATATTGATGAAATCGACAAGATCGCCAAGAAGTCCGAAAATCCGTCTATAACAAGAGACGTTTCCGGCGAGGGCGTGCAACAAGCTCTTTTAAAACTTATAGAAGGAACAATTGCAAGTGTTCCTCCCAAGGGCGGAAGAAAGCATCCACAGCAAGAATTCTTACAGGTGGACACCGGCAACATTCTCTTTATTGTGGCGGGAGCTTTTGTTGGATTAGAAAAAATTATTGAGCAAAGACAGAATAAAAAACCAGCCTTGGGTCTTGCTGCCGCTTCTAAGAAAGACAAGGTGGCAAAATCTGCCATTGAGCAAATGGGCGGCATTGAGCCGGAAGATTTGTCCAGATTTGGGCTTATTCCGGAATTTATCGGCCGTTTGCCGGTAAACGCCATGTTGCAGGAATTAGATGAGGACGCTTTGGTTCAAATTTTGACCGAACCTAAAAACGCCATTACCAAGCAATACAAGAAGTTGTTTGATTTTGACGGCTTGGAGCTTGAGTTTGAAGAAGATGCTCTGATTGAAGTGGCAAAAACCGCCATTAAGAAAAAGACGGGAGCAAGGGGATTGCGCTCTATTTTAGAGCAAACCATGTTGGACGTTATGTATGAAATTCCGGCCAATGAAAAAATCGCCAAATGCGTGGTCACTAAAGATTCGATTTCAGGCAAAGAACGGCCAAAGTTGATTGAAGGAGAGCGCAAAAAGCCCGAGCAATCAAAGTCGTCGATCAAATCAGCCAAAGACATTGAAAACGCGTCGTAGGCGCCAAAAACGCTTTTGAATTTATTACTCAGTTTAACAAAAAAACAAGCTTAGGAGATTTTTTCCTAAGCTTTTTTTTTGACCTGAATTTCATTTTAGGTCAAAATATACATAGAGGCTGGCTAAGTCCAAAGCCGGCCATTGTAGAAGATCATGCGCAGGAGGTGCTATGACGGACAAGAAGTCATCGAACACGAAAAATTACCCATTATTGCCCTTAAGGGACGTTATTATCTTCCCTCACATGGTTGTGCCCCTGTTTGTGGGAAGGGAGAAATCAATCGCGGCGCTTGAAAAAGCGGCCAAGAACGGAAACGAGCTGTTTTTGGTGACTCAAAAAGACGCGAGCGTTTTAAATCCGGAAAGAGAAGATGTTTATGACATCGGAACAGTGGTCAGCATTATTCAAATGCTTAGACTTCCGGACAACACAGTCAAGGTTTTGATCGAAGGAAAGCACCGAGCTTCCATTAAAGACTTTGAGTGCAAGACTGAAGGCTACTTTGCCGATGTCGAGCAATGCGCGGACGAGCAGATGAACGAGGTTGAGCTTGAAGCGATCGTAAGAAGCGTCAAGAACATCTTCGAGTCATACGTGAAATTAAACAAAAGAATTCCACCTGAGTTATTGATGAGCATCTCTTCCATCACAGATCCATCAAGACTGGCCGATATTATCGTGGCTCATTTGACCATGAAAATTCCGGAAAAACAGGAAATCCTTGACGCCACCAATGTTCATAAGAGACTTCAATTGCTTCTTGAAAAAATGCAAGGCGAGATTGAAGTTATCAATGTCGAGAAGAAAATCAGAACTCGCGTCAAGCAACAAATGGAAAAGTCTCAAAAAGAGTACTATCTGAACGAGCAAATGAACGCCATTCAGAAAGAACTTGGAAACAAGGAAGATGGAAAAGGCGAGCTTGGAGACATGGAAGATAAATTAGCCAAGAAAAATATGCCTCAAGAAGCCAGAGAGAAGGTTGAGAAAGAAATCAAAAAGCTAAAATCAATGTCTCCCATGTCGGCAGAGTCGGCTGTGGTGAGAAATTACGTTGATTGGATGCTAAACCTTCCTTGGCACGATTACACCGAGGACGACAATAGCGTTAAGCACGCCAAAGAAGTTTTGGACGACGAGCACTTCGGTTTGGAAGACGTTAAGGAAAGAATTCTAGAATACATGGCGGTTAGAGCTTTGGTTGAAGACCCTGAAAAAGGCAATGGAACCATCTTATGTCTAGCGGGTCCTCCAGGAGTCGGGAAAACTTCCATATGTAAATCTCTCGCTGAGTCCATGAACAGAAAATTTGTAAGAATTTCCTTGGGCGGAATCAGAGACGAGGCTGAAATAAGAGGCCATAGAAGAACTTACGTGGGAGCCATGCCCGGCAAGATCATCCAAGGCATGAAGAAAGCCGGCTCCGGCAATCCTGTGGTTCTTTTAGACGAGATTGACAAAATGAGCAACGACTTCAGAGGCGATCCCGCTTCGGCGATGCTTGAAGTTTTGGATCCCGCGCAAAACAAAAACTTTACCGACCACTATGTGGAAGTCGAGTACGATCTTTCAAAAGTCATGTTTGTCATGACGGCCAACGACATCTCTAAAATTCCTGGCCCTCTAAGAGACAGAATGGAGATCATTCACATTGCCGGATACACTCCACACGAAAAACTGCAAATCGCCAAAAGATATTTGCTTAAGAAATCTGTGGAAAACCACGGTCTTGCGGGTTATCCCGTAAATATTTCTGACAATGTGTTTATGCATGTTATCCGGGCCTACACGAAAGAGGCAGGGGTTAGAGAGCTTGAAAGATTAAATAACACCATTGCCAGAAAAATTGCCACCGACGTTGTGACCAACGACGTTGAAAAAGGCAAAAAATACAATGTGACGATGAAAACGGTTGAGAAGTATCTCGGTCCTTGGAAGTTTGAAACCAAATCGGTGGAAGACGAGGCCCAAATTGGATTGGTTAACGGACTGGCCTGGACCAGCGTTGGCGGAGAGATTCTTAACATTGAAGTTGTCACGGTTCCCGGAACCGGCAAAATTCAGGTAACGGGCAAGCTTGGCGATGTCATGCAAGAATCCGCAAAAGCGGCTTTAAGTTATGTCAGAAGCATCAGCGACCGACTGCAAGTGGATCATGAATGGTACAACAAAAACGACATTCACATTCACGTGCCTGAAGGCGCCACGCCAAAAGACGGACCAAGCGCCGGCATCACCATGGCAACGGCTTTGACCAGCGCCATCACCGACATTCCTGTTAGACAAGATGTCGCCATGACCGGCGAAATTACGCTAAGAGGAAGAGTGCTGCCAATTGGGGGCTTGAAAGAAAAGCTTCTGGCCGCCAAGCAAGCGGGGATTCAAACAGTGATTATTCCGGAGAAGAACAAGAAAGATCTTGCGAAGATTCCTGATGAAATCAAACAAGGCCTCAACGTTCACCCGATTGATCTTGCCGAAAAGGCTTTAAAAATCGCGTTAGAATTGAAGAAGCCTGAAGATTTTATGAAAGAAAGAGCGTTTAAAGTTCTTGATGGGGAAAACGAGGACTCTAGGCAGCACGTGGCTAACTAGAATCCTAATATTCGATGACTTATTGGACAGAAAGGGAAGCGAAAGCTTCCCTTTTTTTTCCCAATTTTCAGATTGACAAAAAGAGGGCGATTTTCTAAATTAATGACTCTTAATTAAAGTGGGCGTTTAGCTCAGCTGGGAGAGCGCCACCCTTACAAGGTGGATGTCGGCGGTTCGATCCCGTCAACGCCCACCACTTTAATATCCCGTTTATTCACAAAACCCCGAAAGCATTGTTTCTTTTATTTCATCACGTTTAAGCTTTTTTTCTGCAATTCCATTATGCATGCTCCATTTGGCTTTGCCCCAGAAATTTCTTTCTTTCTTCACGCGGCAATCGCCGTAGCTTGCCGAGTCCCCATAAGAGGTCTGATCCGCCCAAGCTTTGCCAGTGGAGAGTCCAAAAAGAATCTGCGCCAGATTTTCATCCCACTTGGAGACCGTTTCATTGTCTATGAGCAATTTGTTGTCAACAATTTCAAAGAGGAAGTTCCGATTCAATCCCTTTAAAGTGGCCTTAGATTGATTGTCTAAATGCATAAACGCGTAAGGTCCTTTTATAACGACCCCGCTAAAAGGGTTTGCTTTCCAATCTCCATTAGAGTTTAGGATCATCTTTGAAGGGGACTGGGCCATTAACCAGCCTTTGACTTTGCCGTCGGTTTTAAAGCTGTGTCTTGAGGCCAATCTCAGCGTGTGCTCTATAGTGTCACTCCCATTAACATACACGCGAGAGACTTTTGTCTCCACTTTTGCGCCTTTTAAGGAAATTTTTCGATATTCCACTCGCTCAAGCTCCTGCAAAAATTCAACGAAACCCATGTCTAAAATTTTGTCGCTTGAAATAATGGTGTTAAGCGAACGAGTTTCGGTTGAGTTATTGGACCACGCGTTTTGAATATAATCTTGATAGATGATTTCATGCAAGACCAATCCGGCGACTCCAGCTTCGTCCAATTGAAAGAAGAGCTTTTTATCTATGGTGTAGAGGCGCTCGCCTATGAACTTTGGGGTTTTTTGGACCGCTATCTGCTCCACGGCGCATCCTCTGGGGATGGTTGAATGATCCGAATCCGGGATATCCACCAAGTTGTCTGTGGTAAAGTTCACCACTTCATACATTGAGTTTCTTTCATAGGCGACGCTTGGGTCGGCATTAATATCCGCTCTAAATTGCTCGATGTCTTGAGTCAGCTTAGAGATCTTTTCTTCGAACTTGGCGGCCAATTCGTCGGAAAAGCGCCCAAGCCTGTTTAAGGCCTCGTCAAGATGTTCTTGGTAGTTTTGGTTGGACGCTCCCAGGTTGTAATAAATTCCTCGGGCTTCGCCTTCAACGTGATCTAGCAGTCTAACCGAATCGTCGCAAACCACCACGTCTCCGCCATTTCCGCCTTTGTCGCCGGCAAAAGCGCTAGTCACTCCAAGGCATAAAACCGCTGTCATCATTAATTTTTTCATGTCTATTCTCCTGTTTTCGTTAATTGAAATAATTGCATGGCCATGCGAAAAACTTCGTCGCCTTCTTGCTCGTCTTCCACGAGCTCCATGAAGTCGTCCTGAAATTTGCGAATAAGCTCCTTCGCTTTTGCCATTTTTTCTTTTTTCATATTAAAAGTGATCCAAGTGAAATCTCGCTCTTGCAATTGGTCGTTGTTTAAGGACTCTTGCGCCAGTTCGATATTTTGAAAGTGGGACTTTCTCAGCGCCAGGCTCGCCACATCGTCAGTGGTGCGATATTTGGGGGCCGTTCTTTTAAGCTTGCCATTTTCTTCTTTAAGCATTCCCACTCGCTTGAGAGTTTCCAGCGCGTTCTTTGCTTTCGGCTCGCTAATTCCCAAACGCTTGGCGATCCAGTTTGTGTCGTTGACAAAACTTTTGAGCTTCACCAGGTTTAAAAGGGCGAAGAAGTGCCACTCGCCGATAACGTTGAATTGATCTTTGTTTAATTGCAGATAATTTTGAGTTTGCGGCTTTTTCGCCGGTTTTTCATAATACGAGCTTAAAACTTCAGAGCGCTCTTGCGGATCGAGCATAAGCTTGTCCGCGATTTTTCTGGCGAGCTTGTGGGAGACATTTCTTTTTCCAAGCATCACCAAGCTTAGAGTGCCGGGAGCGACGCCAACCTTTTTGGCAAAGGCCCGAACTGAATAGTTGGGATTTGCCGTTTTGATCTTGTGAAAAGTGTCTTGCAAGTAAGCTTGCATATTCGTTTCTTGTGTCATTGGACGCAAGATAGCTTATAGTCGGACGCGTTGCAATGGGTTTGGATACGAAGTGTATCCAAACTTGGAAACGTGAAATTTTTACACGAAAAAGGAAGAACTTGCTTCTATAAACGCGGCAAGCCTTAGGGGTGATTCCAAAAGTTGTCTTCTAAATCTTCCATTTCTTCTTCTAACAAGTCCGCGTCCTCATGGGAGAGAAGGTCTCTGGCAAGATCGAATAGCTCGTCTTCCTCTTCGTCGATGTGCTCTTCCACAGTCTTTTTAAGGTCCTCGAGCTTTTCTAAGAACAAGTCGCTGTCCATTGGAGTTTCTTTGAGCAAGTCCAGCTTTTCTCCCGCAAGATCGTGCTCTTTGCGGGATTTTTTCACTTGGGCTTTTGCCTCCTTGTCATTGACGTCGGCCAGGGCCTGGTAGAGGGTTTGTTCTTCTGAGTTGGTGTGGGAAACAAACAATCTTTCTAATTCCTTGAGCAGCCTGTCGCGCTTTTCAATTTGAGAGTTGTCGGTTTCAATCAGCTCCTCAAAAGCTTCTCGGATATTATGATGGTCGTCCAAGATTTTTTCATAGATATCCATTCTTCCTCCTTTTCAACTTTTTGGCGGGGCATGCCAAGTTTTCCCAGTTATTTGCAAGTAAAGCGCCAAATTTTTAATAATAAAATGAAGCGTAACCGCGGAGATTTTGCGCTTTTGAAACAAAAAAGACCTTAGGCAATTCCAATATTTAATTATTTACGCGATGTAAAAAATACCCGCCCGCTCCTCATTTTATTATAAGCATGGAAGGTTGGAGGGGTATGAAGAAGTTGCTTTTACTGCCTATATCCGTTTTTCTTGTCTTCTCCCTTAATGCAAGGGCCGACAATCAAAAGGCCGACAATTCCGGCGTTATTATTCCTTCCGACGAAGAGGTTGTAAGAGAGCTTGGCAAAGCTGGCCAAGCTTTTTTAAACCCCAATTCCATTAAAGTGCTGGTGTGGAACATATTTAAGGGAGACAAAGAAGGTTGGGAGCCAAGTTTTGACCGCCTCAAAGACGACAGGGATGTCTTGGTTTTGCAAGAGATGCTGCTTGATCCACAAATGGAAACAAAACTTGAGGCGGATCCGTTTTTCCAATTTATATCCGCCATTTCCTTTATCTATGACAAGGACGACTTTCCAGCCACTGGAGTTTCCACGGCCAGCGTCGCGAAGTCCAACAAGACGCTTTGGTTGAGAAGTCCCGATAGGGAACCACTGATTAAGACCCCAAAAATGTCGTTAATTACAGTCTATAATTTGTATAATTCTTTGGAGAAGTTGCTAGTGGCCAACGTGCATGGAATCAATTTTGTCAGGGCGAGGGTTCTGGCTCGCCAGTTGGATCAAGTTTTCGAAAAAATAAGCCAACATAAAGGACCTGTGATTCTGGCGGGAGACTTTAATACTTGGACGAAAAGAAAAATGAGAACGCTAAAGGAAAGAGCCGCCAAGCATCTATTAAAAGAAGTCACTTATCCAAACGGAGATAAAAGAAAAAGTTTTATGGGAAATCCCCTCGATCACGTGTTTGTGAGAGGTCTTAAAACTCTTTCATCTCAAATTGTTGAAACTAAGGAAGCCTCTGATCACAACGCCATCCAGGCGGAATTCTCTTGGTAAAGCGCTCTCTTTCAAATAAACATAAATAAACAATTTTGTTTGGTGGTTAGAACTTTTGTTTGATTAAGTAAATAAACTTGTCTATTATGCTCCTGAAATTAAGGAGACGCACATGAAACTATTTATTTTGGTCATAGCCTTTGCCGGGCTCGTTCACGGCAGACAATATATTCAATGCGCCGCTTATGATAGCTGGGATAGAGCGGTGATTAACCTAGATGGCAAAAACAGCACATTATTCTTGACCAATGGAGTTCATCGGCCTGATGAAGTTCGGGTTTTAAAAAACTTATTTCATATTGAAACCAATGATAGCCGCGCCTTGTTTGAGACAAGAGGTTCAAAAGTGGTGGACATGGTTAGAATTCCGCTTGAGTTCTTAGACGTTAGGGCCTCGAACTTTGAAGTTGTAATCGGACATAGAAACATGCGCTCCGGTTATGAATCTGAAAGAACTCTTAGCTGCTTTAGCGCCATATATGAAAAGTAAAGTTTCATTTTTTGTCCTCGTTTTCTTTAACTTGGCTTTGGCAAACGAGGCTAACGAAGCCTCTATTGACGAGGAGTTGGACTTTTACATTCAAAGATTCAAGTTAAAGCCGGTGGAACGGCTAAAAGACAAGAACCGGCCTTTGTATAAGGCCGGAAAAATTTTATTTTCAGACACTGTCTTGTCTGGCAATAGAAATATTAGCTGTAAAGACTGTCACCATCCAGCTAAAGGCACATCAGACAATATAGCTCTATCCCTGGGGGAAGGGGCTTTTGATTCTTCTCACGACAGACGGCAGGGAAGCGGGCTGGTTATTAGAAGGCACAGCCCCGTTCTGTATAATCTCGGGCATAAAGAATTTAAACGCATGTTCTGGGACGGCAGAGTTTCATTGACCCCCCAAGGTCTGAAAACCCCCGAAGAGCGATTTAACGGGAAAAATCCGCAAGCGTCGCATATTGTGAAGTTTTTTGATCACGCTTTGCAAGCTCAAGTTCTCTTTCCTCTTCTGAGCCATGAGGAGATGCGAGGGGCGCCGGGATCGAACGCGCTGGCCAATGAAGCCGACAACTTAAAGGCTTGGCAAATGATCTTTGCTCGGGTGAGAAAAGAGAGGAGAGAAGTCTTTAATCTTTTAACCAAAGCCTATCCGGATTTACGGGAAGAAGAGTTTAATATCGCCCATATCGCCACGGCCTTGGCCGAGTTTATAAAACATGAATTTCAAGCGTGGCAGACGCCTTACGACCAATACTTAAGGGGCGACAGGAGCGCCTTGGACTCTCAGGCAAAGCGGGGCTTTAAGCTTTTTGCCGGCAAAGCCAGATGCGCCAATTGCCATTTTGGCAAACATTTAACCAATCACGCTTTTATGAACATAGGCGCGCCTCCCTTGAAAGACTCTGATCATCTATTGGATAGAGGCAGGGAAGAAACCAGCGGACGAACGCGACTTGCTTTCGCTTTTAAAACCCCCGGGCTTCGAAACGCTTCTAAATCCGCGCCGTATATGCATAATGGAGTCTTTTCGGACTTGGAAAAGGTGGTAAGACATTATAACAATGTGAAGGACTCCCTGTATCGCTATTGGCCGGAAGAAGATGTTCACGCTCCTTATAAAAAGCGTCTTGAACGCTTGGATGACGACGAGATCCATAAGGAAATGTATTCTTTTGTTTTCCAACCTTTTTTGAAAAAACCGCTTGGATTGACTGAACAAGAAATTCAAGATTTAACGCGCTTTCTTGAGCTAGGCTTAACTAGCCGCCATTAAATAATCTCTTCTTTTATTGACGCGCGTCGCGTCAAGTCTTTGTATTCTAGTTTTTGAGCCTGACAAAAGTTAAGAACAGGCTTGAAGCTTCGTGGTAGCATTTAATATAACACAGTGAAACCCGCGTTTTTCGCTCTGGTTTCACGCGGAAAGTTTTGGTAGGCTTTTTGGAATTGGTTTTATGACAGGCTCCAATGGTAAACTAAAATGACTTAATTA
>JBBDND010000278.1:0-10526 GCA_040877865.1 Bacteriovoracaceae bacterium
ATAAAAGAAAACAGAGGCGGCTTTCAGTATCCAGACACGGACATTGAACAAAAAGAAAAATCTTTGGACCGACAAATCCTAAGAAAAAGAATTCTCTCTAAGCAATTGGCGGCCATAAAGTACGAGATTATCAATGGCAATTTTGAAAAGGCAAAATTGCTTTTGACACAGGCCCAGGCCAGCAAGAATTTCACTCGTCCCATTCAATATCGATATTTGGCCATTTTGCATTTTATTGAAGGCGATTATAAACAAAGTCTGGAATATTTAAATAAAAAAGAGATGCTCGCTCTTGCCCATCAGGACAATGTCTGCCTTTTAAGAACTCTAAACCACGTTATTTTGGATCAGGCCGCGCAGGCGCAAGAAGAATGGGACAACTGCAAAAAATTTATCATTGGAAAGAGTGTATCCGGCAATGTTTGGATGGACTCTTTAACCCGTTTAAAAGTGGCCCAGAGGACCGATGAAGCCGCCGAGCCGTTAAAAGGCGTCAATATTGAAAACGAGCAAGGCGATTATCTGCGCTTGTTTCTTAAACTCGCCTTGTACTTAAACAAGCAAGAGCTTATCTTTCCCAGGGTTCCTTATTTATCCGTTTCCGCGTTTGAAAATCTAAAGACCAGAGAATTGTTGGGACTGCTTCATTATCGCAACGGAGACATCGTCAAAGCGTACAACTTGATAGAAGACCTTTCCACTCCGAACTCTGAAAATATCAAGGGCAATATATATTTGGCCCAAGAAAAATTAGAACTTGCCTACGCTCAATTCAAACTGGCGCTTAAAAGAAAGAACAACTCCCAAAACGCTTTGGAAAGAATTATCCCAACCGCCTGGCGGCTTAACCAGTGGAGCGAAGGCGCGAACTTTGTCGGAAGGCTTAAAGAAGACGAAGACCAAAAATTCGTAAAACTCGCCTTGGAAGCGGCTTTTTTAACCAAAGACCAAAAATACAAAGAGGCCTTGGAGCGACTGGAATATATAGCCGCCAAGAGCCGAGAGACGCAGTCGGTTGAGGTCAACCAGCTTTACACTTTCAACGCTCTCATGCTTGAAAAAAAAGAAGAGGCGTTTGAATACGCCAACAAGGCCTGTAAACAGCAAGACGGCTTTAATTGCTGGCTTAGAAACCACATGATGATCTGGGAAGATATGACCTTGACTCTCAAAAGACAAGACCCGGTTTTTGGCGAAGTTGAAGATCTGGTGGGAAAATACACCAAAAGTTTCACGCCGGATCCAATCAAAGAAGAAGTTTTTGTGAAACAGAAAGAAATTGAAGAGCTGGAAGACGCTCAAATTGAATTGATTCCTCCTTTATAGTGAGCTCTTGCGATCACTGCCGCCGGCGGCAGTAAAGAATCTATACCGCGTTGCCTTTCCATTCAGATTTTAAAAGAGAATAAACCGCGTGGTCGACATAACGATCATAAAGCCACTCTTTTTGTCGCAAAGTCCCTTCCATTTTAAAGCCTAGCCGTTCTGGAACGGCCCTGCTTTTGTTATTGTCCACCGCCACGGCAATTTCAACGCGGTTTAGTTTTTGCGCTTCAAAGGAGTGATGAATCATGCCCTTGCATGCCTTGGTCATGATTCCTTTCCCTTCAAATTCCTGGGCCAGCCAATAACCAAGACTGCTCCATTTATTAGGCCAATCTACGCGATGCTGTCCGACAATTCCGGCAAGCTCTCCCTTAAACCAAATCCCGCACTGAAGAGACTTGTTCCTTTCAAACTGTTGCAAAGTCGATTCAATGAAAGCAAGAGAGTCTTCTTCTTTTTTGGTTGAATCCACCCATGGCAGCCACTGTCTTAAGTGGTCGCGATTTTTGTCCACCAGTTCGAAAACCGCTTTGCCGGCTCTTGTTTCAAGCTTTTTTAAAGTCAGTCCGTTATTTAGGTCAAAACGCATTTTTTGCCTCAATTAATCCTTGCCGTAGGCCAGGTCATAAATTAAAATCTGGCCCAAAAGATATTTGACCAGCCCAAAAGATATTTGACCAAAAGATATTTGAAAAGAGATTTTATGTCCATTTCCATCAATATTAACGGCAAAATATGGGATAAAGAAAACGCCAAAATTTCGGTTTTTGACCGGGGTTTCCTTTATGGCGACTCTATTTATGAGGCCACTTACTCCCAAAAAAGAACCTTCGTTTTCCTAGACGAGCACTTGGATCGCTTGTGGAATTCGGCCGCTCTCATTGGAATGGAAATACAAATTTCAAGACTTGAGCTGGCGAAAAGAATTTTAGAAACCGCCAAGGCCTCCAACTTGGACGAAGTCTTTGTTCGCGTAGTCATCACTAGAGGAGAAACCGAGCTAATTTTAAATCCTGAAAACTCCGCTCAAAATGTGGTCATTTACGTAAAGCCCAATATTCAATATCCCCAAAGTTTTTATGAAAAAGGTTTTTCCTTGTCCTTGGTGGGAAGGCCGCGCAATGACAGACGAAGTCTGGATCCAAACGCTAAAAGCGGCAATTATTTGAACAATATCCTTGCCATCCAAGAAGCTAAAAAAACGGGAGCCGACGACGCCATTATGGCCAACACCCAAGGAGAAGTCACCGAAGGCACAACATTTAACGTGTGGATGGTCAGGGACGGCGAAGTTTTTACTCCACACCACGATTCCGGCCTTTTAAAGGGAATCACCAGAGACAAAGTGATGGACGTCTGCGCTCAATTAAAGGTGCCGTTTCACGAAACATCCCTTACAGCGGCTGATCTGAGTTCGGCTCAAGAGCTATTTATCACCTCTTCCACCAAGGGGATTATGCCAGTTTACAAACTTGACGACAGAATATACGCTGAAACGGACGATAAAAGACCCGTAACCGAAAAGCTTAGGAAGCGCTACCTAGATTTAGTTAATGAACATATTCATCAAGGCCTTTTTACTTATTAGTTTTGTTCTTCCCGTCCATGGGGCGCACCTGGTAGGTGTTGGCACTTTCGTTTCTTATTTTAATAAAGTCCAGGTAAGCGATTCAGGCGCCACACGAAAGTTTGATCTCACGCCTTATTTTAGCTACGGCCAACAATTTCATATCCAAGGCCCCCACTATTTTATGCCGGAAATTGGGCTTGCCTATTACCATCAAACTCCCAAAAAGGTAAAAAAGAGCACGCTGTTTTTTCACTATGACTTTAGCTACATTGTCAGCTCTCAATTTATATTTCGCTACGGGCTCACCACCTATCGTCACACGATTAGCGGAGAAGGCGGAACCATTTCTGTTCGCAATGGAGACAACGGTTACGCGGACTTTGAAGTTCCCTCTAGCGCGCGAACGACTTTTTTCACCACAGTTGATCTGGGCGGCGAATATTTTTTTAATCCCAAGAACTCCGCCAGGTTTGATTTGCACATCATGAATATAAGAAACTTTAAAAACCGCGCCTATAACTATTTATTAACTTATAATTGGTATTTATGAAGTATTTATTGCTATTGCTCATTGGAAACGCTTACGCCATCTATCTTAATCCCAACACGGGCAGAGGATTTGAGAACAGAAGCGTCACAGTCCATGTGGCGAGCACTGATTGCTCTAACGCGGGTTTTTCCACCGCCGGATTAAAAGACTTGTTGGAAGACGCGGTTGACGATTATTGGAACGCGGTTCCCACCGCCGACTTGAAATTAAAAGTGGCGGCTGTTGGCTCCACCGATATCGACGGCATGGACCACAATCAAATTTTAAACGCGGGACTTGTCCCCGCCAACTCTATCCTGGCCGGCTGTAATGACGACGCTTTTCCCCAGGACAGCAAAACCCTGGGCTCGGCCGTCATGACTTGTTCCGGTGACACTTGCCGCGGAGTTTTAATCATTAACGCCCGCGCCGACAGTCCCGTTCCCGACATTAACAACTCTGAAAAAATAGCCACCATGGCCCACGAAATAGGCCATGCCCTCGGCCTTGGCCACACTCCCAACACCCACAATTTAATGTACTACGCGGTGGGCGGCAAAACTCAAACCTGGCTAGGCCAAGACGATATCGATGGCATAAATTATTTGTATCCCTACGACGAGCCGGTCCTAGGCTGCGACTTTTTGCCGTTATTGGGCTCGATGGGAACGATTAAGGATATCGGAGACGACGACAACTTTCCTCCCGGAGGATTTTTGGCTACCGCCCTGTTTGGCGTCTTCCTTACTTTTTTCTTAAGAGGTACGTGGTACTTTTTTCAGTACTTTTTTCAAAAAAGCGCCACGTACCTTATTTATTCAAATGCTTCAGCTCTTTTCCGTCAAAATGAAAAATAACTTCTTTGTCTTCATACTTTGTCCCCAAATTTACCGGACGCTTCCAAATGGCAAAGATGTTTTTCATGGTTTCGGACGCGAATTGCATGTCTAGATCCACCCCTTGATGGACATGTTTTAAAAGCAGCTCTTTTCGATTCATAAAGTTGGCGTCGTCGACTTCGATAATTGGCTGGCCAAAATTGGTCAGTTGGGTGAGAAGTTTTTGTTTGATCGCCTCAAAGTCCCTGCTGTCAATTTCCATACGGCCGCTTCTAGGATTGTACTTATAGGTAAAAAGCTGTTGTCTATTGCAAAATTCCGGCGTTAAGAACTCGTCAATAAAAGAGATGTCATTGTGGCTTTTTCTGACTTCGAAAATTTTATCCCGCCCAAGGCCAAGGTTTTTATTCCAACTCTCCTTCTCTTCCAAGGACTCGCACTCGTTGTAGTCTTTGCCAAAACGACCGGTGTTCCAGCGAAATTCGATGTCTCTATAAAGCTCTATTCCGACTTTGTAGGGATTGATATTTTGTTTGCTCATCACCATGACCCCGGCGTGCTTGTCGGCGAAATCCACGAATTCGTTAGAGTTCATCGCCCGGGTGGTCATAATGGTGGAGTGCCAATAGCTGGCCCAGCCCTCGTTCATGATTTTGGTAATTCGCTGGGGAAGAAAATAATAGGCCTCCTCCCGCAAACACCCAATAATGTCCGCTTCCCACTCTTCGATCGGAGCGTGTTGGATGAGAAAGCGCATAATGTCGCGCTCGCCTTTTCCCACATCCTCCTCCGCCACCACGGCGCTTGCAAATTCTTCCTCGGAAAGCTCTTCCGGTTTTTGAATCTTATCTTGCCCCCGCATAAAGCTTTTGAGGGCGCTAGAGCGGTCGTCAAAAACATAGCCGCCGTTTTCGTCCTCTCTGCGAGCGAGGTCCTCTTTGCTCTTTCTACTTTGAATAACATCGTTTGTTTCAAACAGATAGTTGATGTCCAAGAGGTTTTCAATGGAAAGGGCCTTGTCAATAAAGCGCTCCACCCTCTCTTGGCCATATTTTTCCATGTATCTTCTGATCTTGGTGCCGTGATTGGCCATCACATCCATCATTTTTCTGTTGGTGTTGGAAAACCAAGCGTTGTTTTTAAAAAAGTCGTTATGCCCGTAAACATGCGCCATAACCAGCTTTTGATCCAACCAATTGTTGACTTCCAACAGATAGGCGTAGCAGGGATTGGTGTTGATCACCATCTCATAGATTTTTTGAATTCCAAACCGGTAGCCTTTGGAGAGCTGGTCGTAGTCCATGCCAAATTTCCAATGGGGATAGCGAATGGGAAAACCGCCGTTAGCCGCGAGAATATTGATGGTATCGTAATTGCACATCTCGAAAACTTGCGGAAAATAATCCAGGCCGAATTCGTCGGCGTAAGCTTGAATTTCTTTTTGCAGCTGCAGAAAATCTCCGCTTATGGGATTCGTTCTTAACATGCTATTTTCCTTTGCCTAAAAAGTCTTTAATCGAGTCCAAAATCGCTTCTTTGTTTTTGATCTTGGAAAGAATCACTTTGTCGTGATCTTTTTGGTAGCGAGAGTTTAAATCCTTGTAAAACTGCCCGGAACCGTAGCGGCTTTCCACCTGTCCGTAACAAAACATGTTTGAGGAGGGCAAAATGCTGTCGTCCAGAAGACTCATGCACATTTTGGTGTCGTCGGCCGACCAGTTGTCCCCGTCGCTAAAATGAAAGGGATATATATTCCACTCATTGGGGTCGTAATCCGTGTCTATAATGTGTTTGCACAATTTAAACGCCGAAGATATAAGCGTGCCGCCGGATTCCCGTGTGCGAAAGAAAGTTTCCTCGTCAACTTCCTTTGCCGTGGCGTCGTGAATGATATAGCGCATTTCAATGTCTTTATATTGGCTTTTAAGCCACAAGTTAATCCAAAAGGATTCCGTTCTCACAATTTCTTTTTGTTCTTCGCCCATGGAACCGGAGACGTCCATCATGTAAATAACCACCGCCGCGTTTTCCATTTCGACTTTGGTGTCGGCGCTTCGGTATCGGTAATCTCCCCGAATGGGAATGACTCTTGGGTTCTTGGGATCATATATGCCAGTGGCCATTTGTCTTTTTAAGGCCTGCTTATAAGTTCTTTTAAGATGCTTTAAAGAATCAGGCCCGACAGTTCCTATGGACGTGTACTTGTCGACGGTGGACGCCATTTGCTTTTTGCCTTTAGGCTCAATATTGGGAAGCTCCAGCTCTTCGCCCAAAATTTTCGCGAGCTCTTCAATGTCCATTTCAACTTCGAGCTCTTTTTGACCTTCTCCTTCGCCGGCCTCGCCTTGTCCTGGCTGCCCTTCCCCCGGCTCGCCCTCAACGGGGTCTCCCGGTTGACCTTCTCCTTGCCCCGAGCCGCCTTCGGACTTGTCGCCAAACTTAAACCTGGGGATGTCGATGCTGGGCATGGGCACCGTGAACTTGTCGTCTCCCTTGGGAATGATTTGTTGCCCTTGGGAGACGTATTTTCTTAAATTGTCCCTGACCTTGCCTTTAACGATTTTTCTAAAACGGGCATGGTCTCTTTTAATGGGATGATCCACGAAGTCTCCTTATCGCTTCAAGGAACGCCTCACGGGCGCTCCATTAGCTTTTAATCGAGTCACCTTTTGCAAAAATGCTGGCCACAAAGTTTAACGCGTCAGTGGAGCAAATGTCGCAATAACCAAAATTTTTCATCATTCTCGTTTTAATAACGTCAATTTTCTCCTGTGTGGCCTTGTCAACCACATTGGAGATTATGGTTGTCAACTTGATGCTGTCTTTTTGATCTTCAAAAAGCTTCAACTCAAGGGCCCGGTGCAATCTTTCGTTCATTTTGTAATCGAATTGTTTGCCTTCAATCGCCAGAGCGCCGATATAATTCATAATCTCTCTTCTAAAGTCGTCTTTTCTCGACTCCGGGATGTCGATTTTCTCTTCAATAGAGCGCAAGAACCTTTCATCGGCCTCTTCAAGTTTGCCCGAGTACTTGTTTCTAATTTTTTCTTTTTGAGTGTAGGCCTTCACATTGTCGATGTAATTGGCGCAAAGAGTTTGGATCGCCGTCTCGTCGACGCTGATCGCTTTTTGCACGTCGTTTTTAACGATGTCTTCATACTCTTGTCTGGCCATCGCCAACATCTCTCGGTAATGCTCCAACTGCTCGGGGGAATTGATGAGAGCGTGGTGTTTTAATCCAGACTCCAACTCGTTAAAGATCATAAACGGGTTTAAACAGCCTGACCCCGCGTTTTTAACCAAAGCGTTGGAGATTTTGTCTTGGATATACCTGGGCGATATGCCGTCGAGCCCTTCGCGGTTGGCCTCTTTTCTAAGCTCTTTAACATTGTCCTCGTTATAGCCCGGCAAAGTTTTGCCGTTATACAATTTTAGCTTTTGCAACTTGGTGAGATCGGCTTTTTTAGGCTCCTCAAGTCTGGTCAAAATCGCCCACATGCTCGCCATGTCCAACGTGTGGGGAGCGATGTGCATGTGAGGAATTGAATCGCCGTTAAAATCTTTTTCGTAAATTTTAATTTCTTGATCCAGCCTGGTGATATAGGGCACGTCAATTTTAACCGTTCTGTCTCTTAGCGCTTCCATAAATTCGTTAGACTGCAACTTTCTAAACTCCGGCTCGTTGGTGTGGCCCAAAATAACTTCGTCGATGTCGGTTTGAGAAAACTTTTTAGGCTTTATCGACTGCTCTTGCGAAGCTCCCAAGAGGTCGTACAAAAAAGCGACGTCAAGCTTGAGCATCTCGATAAACTCGACAATGCCCCGGTTGGCGATGTTAAACTCTCCGTCAAAATTAAACGCTCTAGGGTCTGAGTCCGATCCATAAAGCGCAATCTTTCTGTAGTTAATGTCCCCGGTAAGCTCAGTGGAGTCTTGGTTTTTTTCGTCTTTTGGCTGAAATGTGCCGATGCCAATTCTGTCTTTCTCTGAAAGCAAAAGCCTGTGAACGCGAATATGCTTCATCACTTCGTTCCAGTCTCCGTCATATTTGACCATGTATTGTGAAAGGATGAACCTGCACGCGGGATTGACATTGCCTTTGATTTTAATTTTATATTTGCTGTCGCTGTTTTTGTTCAATTCCTCCATAAATTTCGCTCTCACTTCCACCGGCACGAGTTTAAGCGGCTCTTCGTGCATGGGAGAAGGAAAGCGTTTGGAGTCGCCCAAAATGTCGCAAGGCTCGTCGTCCACCCATTCATAGGTGTAAAGGGCTCCATCGTCAGTTTTGGAGTAGCGCTCAAGTCCTTTTTTTAACAAACGGGAAATAGAAGATTTCGCCGAGCCAACCGGACCGTGCAAAAGCAAAACCCTTTTCTCGGTGCCATAGCCTTGAGCGGCGGACTTAAAAAAATTCACCAACTTCATTAGGTGAACGTCAATTCCAAAGATGGCGTCTTTGCCGTTTTCAATGGGGTCGTCAAAAAAATGATAGCGGGTGATTTCTTTTTTGTATTCAGTGTAGGTGGACGTTCCATAGGACATAATCATGTCGTGCACTCTTTGGAACGAGTTGCGGCTAATTTGCGGGTTTTTTTGAACCAAATCCACATATTCTTGAAAAGTGCCGCTCCAATGAAGATGTGAAAAATCCTCCTTTGAATAATTTTTTTCAATAAAATCCTGAATATTAATGCCGCTCATAAAAAAATCCTCCAAATTGCGTTTGCTCGCTTATAGCTTTCACTTTTTAGTATACCCTTTATTATTGTACCCTTAAAGGAGGGTCGATTTAAAGGAAAAATCACTATACTAAAGAGCTTATAGCAGAACGAAACAGTCGGAGATAAAATTTCTCTGGTTGAAAACATTTTGATCAAAAACCTTATAGAGTTATAATAAAATTGTTAAAAAAATAAACAGGAGGCACAAGAAGTGACCATAATCTCGTCGGGCGCCAGCGATATAGGGCAAAAACGCAAAACCAATCAAGATTCCATATGTGTTTACCCCAAAAGACATTTTTTTGCGGTTGCCGACGGCATGGGCGGCCATAGCGGTGGCGATATCGCCTCTCAAATGTCGGTTAAGCTATTTCCGGAATTTATTGAACAAAATATAAGTCGCATGTCCGCGCCGGATTTGTTAAAAAACTCGATTGAGCACGTCAATGAGGCCATTTACGAACACGGTCAAAAGAATCAAGAATTAAAAGGCATGGGAACCACTGTCAGCGCCATCATCTTTGACGGGGCAAATATCAATTTGGCCAATGTTGGTGACTCTAGGGTTTATTTAATCTCAAAAAACAAGCTGTATCAAATGACTCGGGATCATTCTTTAGTCCAAGAAAAATTAAATATGGGCTTTTATGATCGCGACGGGGCTAAAAAGGACCCGCAAAAAAATGTGCTGATAAGAACTGTGGGATTTGAGTCGGAAGTCGAGGTTGACGTCTACCACTACAAGGTGGCCCGCAACGACATGTTTTTAATTTGTTCAGACGGCCTGCATGGAAAAGTTTCGGATGAAGACATCATTCATATTGTGAATCAACGCCTGCCAGACCCTTCCGCCGCGGGGCAAGAGGAGCTTGACTCCACTGTAAAAGAGCTAATTGATCAGGCGAACACCAATGGCGGACAAGACAATATTTCAGTTGTGATGGCGTTGGCCAAATAGGCCAAAAACAAACAGGCCAAGAAAGGCCAATTTTGAAAATGAAAAAAAATTCTTCGTTTGCTTTATCCCTTTGCGCCAATTAAAATATGGCATACTTACAAGGTTGACCGTTAGGTTGATAGTCTTCAATTCGGAGCAACGCATTGGATAAACATTATACAGTCATGATCATTCCGGAAAAAGAAAAAGGCGTGAAGTCCTTTAAAATTCCGGGACTGCTTTTTCGATCTTTTACTTTTGTGCTGGTCTTGGTTTCAATCCTGTTTGGAATTTTGATGTACGATTATTGGATGATCTTGCAACAGATCCACGAAAACAAACATCTTAATCTTGAAAACAGGCAACTCAGAGAACAAATCCAACTTTTTCAAATGAAGATAAACTCTCTGGCTGAAGATCTCGAAAGAGTGCACACTTTTGAAAAAAAATTGCGCGTCATAACAGGTCTGGAAAATGTTGAAAAAGCCGCGCCGTTAATGCGAGATAACGAACAAATGGAGTCTATGGACGATCACGGTCCGGCAAGTTCCAGCCGAGATCCGGACAATGACCAAACTTACAATCTTGAATTAAATTTGGA
>JBBDND010000279.1:0-10521 GCA_040877865.1 Bacteriovoracaceae bacterium
AAATTGAGAAAACCTTTCAGGCCGGAGTCACAGAGGATGTGGTGGTGGAAGTTCGAAACGCTCCACATGCCTTATTAAGTGAGAATTACCTAAGGCGGGGAGAATTTATCATCTCTGAGATCAAAGATTACTTTATCCCGGAATTAGGCGTCAAATATTCTCAACTTATGGCCTCTGTTAAAAGCAAAAGCATTCCGGTGTATGAGGTCACGCCATTTGAAAACAAACTGCATTACGTGGGACTTAACGGAAAGAAGGCAAGCTTTGTTGAGATTATGAAGCGCTTGTATGACAAAAACTTTGAAATCAAAAACAATCAGCTTCAAAAACTTAAGCAATTTGGAAACAACCTTGGAAGCTTTAATCATCTTAACGAGCTTATAGAAAAAGACAAAACAGGCAAATGGTTTGTCATTACCAATAAGCTTAAAAAGCACTATCTTGAACATGAATTTACACCCGCTGACAGCGTAACAGTTTCCTATATCACAGGAGAAGAGTTGGCCAGACAGGCCCAAGAAAAGATCTTTTCTTATAGCAAGGAGCTGTACACCGGAGAGCGTGAAAAACTTTTACCTTTGGGCAATATTGAGAAAAACTCAAAGATTGAATTAAATCTTTATCCGGTGGAGAGAAAGGGCCTAGAGCTTCAAACTGAAAATAAAAACTTCTACTTTCGGCCACCTCAATGTCGCAATTGCACAGGCAATGACTGGAGTGTAAGCGTCAACTTCCAATTAAGAAAATTTATGCCTTTTACAGAAAAGTTGGACTTCAAGACTGGAAATCTTGAAATGGAAAATGTTGATGTCCTGATCAATGGGAATGTTCTTGATTTAGGTGAATTATATAAAGAAGGATACGCCAAATATGAGATCAATAAAGATTCAAATGGATTGTATTTGCATGTAGCAATTGAGCGAATTCACGAATTAAACGTTTTAAATCCCGGATCTGAAAATATCGCTTATTTGAAAATGCGCGCATCACAGATGGAACGCGCTTCCGAAGGGGTCCATATTCAAAGCGTTAAAGCGCATAAAACCGATCCAAACGTCCACGCTTTTAGGGTGGCAACAATTGAATCCTATCAGCGCAAAATGCCCATTTCAATTGAAAGCTGGGGCTATAAAACATGGGAGAGGCATGTGCCATGGAGTGAGCATAAAAAAGGCGAAGTTAAGAGGGCCTTTAGCGGCTTTTCCATGGATGTCGTGTCCACAATAACCAACTTTATTAACTAGGAGGAATATTTTGAAAACTTACAAATTTAAAAATTCGTATTTATTATTTTTTGTGGCATCCATTCTTTTGTTTTTATGCCTGCCAATGGCAGAGGCCTATGCCTTTAACAATTTAAAAAATGGCTTTGAAACCCTGACTGAGAGTTATCTTCTGCCTTTATCCAAGGCCATTGCTGGGTGCTCATTTATTTACTACGTGACTGTGTCCTTTTTTAGACAAGAAGACACCAAAAAGGCAGGCCATGTGACCGTTTTAGCGGTTTTGTCAGCGGGCGGCCTGGAGTTAATTGACACTATTATGCAGAGCTTTAGTTAAGGATGAAAATATGAGCAATTCTACTTTTCCAGCGCTTTTAAATAGACGGGCAAAAATGCTTGGAAATTTGAATAGGAGCGATTTGATTTTTGTTGGGGGAACGTTTTTAGTTTCATCCTATTTAAAGATCTCAGGCATCACAGGACTTCTTTTAAATTTGTCCTTGTTGGCAATTTTTAAAATTCTTAGCTCAAAACTTCCCAAAGGTTTTGTAGAGCAAGTAATGGCGCCTAAAGAGCTTGCATGGAAAAAGAAGTTTGGAGGCGATGATGAGTAATCTATTTCCCGTAAAGAGCGCTGAGGGCAATGAGCTTGTAAGCATCAAAGGAGATAAATCGAGCTTTTTCAAGATTAGGGGAGTTGATTTTTCTCAAATGGGGGCTAATGAATTAAGCGCATTTTTCACAGATGTGGCAAATGGCCTTAATAATTTGCCCAATAAGGCAGTAATCAAATTTTATAAGCTTGGCGGGCAAAACTATCTTAATACCTTTGAAGACATAGGCCCTGTTTTTAATATCACGCCAGAAGGCCTGCCTTTGGAGCTTTTCTTTAAAGAAAAAGGTCTTTTTTCAAGTATCGGAATCTATGACGACTATCTTGGATTTAATGGACAGTATAAAAGAATTATCTCAGTTGATAATTTCCCCGCTGAAGAAATTGGCCTTAATTTTATGCCAACGCAGGTTGATTATGTTCTTAATATTCAAAAACGTTGTCCTGAAAAGGCGATTAAGTCCCTAGATCACATAAGATCGGCTCACCAGGTGGGACTTTCTAAAAATAAAAGGGATTTCGCCAGTGAAGGCGCCTATGCCCAGGCCGAAACTTTAATCGAAGAGTTGACCCATGGGGAAGAGTCGCTTTTTACCTTGGAGCTTTATTTTATTCTAAACGCTCTTTCGTTGGAGGAGCTAAACGAGAAAACTAGAGAGCTTATTCAAGAATTAAGTCTTAAAGGCGTTAAATTTCAAATTGAAGGACATAATCTTAGAAAATTCAAGGCCGGCCTTGCTACCATATTTTCAGAATTGATTCCAGGTGTGCGGCCGTCGTTCAAGTACAGATCTTTTTCCAACAAGTCAGGGCATTTAAAATTTCTTCTGCCCCTGTTTGAAAGCAAGCTTATGGGGAAGGGAATTGAGTTTAAAGACATAAGCAATCAATCCATCTTTTTTGATCCGTTTGATCCACAATTTAAAAATAAAAATATGCTGGTCACTGGCGCCAGTGGCGGGGGAAAATCTGTTTTTGTAAATAAATTAGTGCATTCTCTTATAGAAGATCACCCCACCGTTATTCTCGACAAAGGAGGCTCATTTAAGCGGCTTTGTCTTTATCACGGCGGAAAAGGCCTTGAGGGCGGGATAAACCCCATGCAGTTTCCAACTCCTGAATTTTTGCGTGAATTTATACTATCTGTGGTGGATGGAGAAAAATTTAAGAAGCTGGAAAGAGGAAAGCTTTTAAAGGAAATCCGTGCCTTTTTGAGTCAACAGCGAAATGGAAGTTTCTGGAAGCTTATAGAGCATTTAAAACAAAGTTTTCATGAAATAGATCTTTATTTTGAGGATGTAAAAGATTTTATAAACGATGAAGAGCTAGAATTTGGCCCAATCCTATATGTTGATATTGAAAACTATCCTAAGACCCAAATTGCGCCACTAATCATTTATTTATTGGAGTATTTTAAAAAATTGCCCGCAGCTGAGAAGATTTTGGTTTTTGACGAGTGCTGGCAATTTTTAAGGGATCACGCCCAATATATTGATGAATGTTTTAGAACATTCCGCAAGTCAGGCGCTTTCCCTATCGCAATCTCACAAGGCCTTGGGGATTTTACGGCCTTAGAGAGTGGACTTTATAGTTCTATTACCAACAACAGCTATTTTAAGATCTTTTTTCCTCAAGAGCAAATCCACGATTCGGAAGTGGGCGTGTTTGACAATGAAAACATCAGTAGTCTTGCCTTTAGGAAAGGGGAATTTTCCGAGTGCTATTTAAAAACCCAGGACCATAAACTTAGAAAGGTCATGCGGATATTCCTTACTCCTTTAGAGTCTGAACTTTTTCACACAGAAGCTGGTGAAGATCAGCTCTTTTACAAGTTTTACAACGATCACAGGGATTACTTCCCCACCAACAAAGAAACAATCGAAGCTTTTGTGAGGTTGAGATATGAAGCTTAAAATCATCATTGTCTTTTTGATTAGTAAGTCATTTGCTTCAAGTTTGTTTTTACCAGACAGCGACACGGCTGCTTTGATCCATTTGGTGTCAAATACCGCCAGCACGGTATCAAACACCTTAAAAATCTTGGAAGTCGCCAAAGAAACAAGCTCACAGCTTGATAAATACAATCGTCTCGCTATGCGCAGATACTTTGTGGCCAGAAGAATCGAGCAGCATGCCAATGACATATCCCAAGCGGGCAAAATGAATCCTAAGAATCTAAAAGAGCTTAACCGGGCCATGCTTTCGCTTAAGCTTAATTTAAAAAGCTTAAAGTCCAATATGGACTTTATCGCAAAAGATGTCTTCGAGGCAGAAGATTTCACCTCTCGTTATTGGGAAAAAATAACTAATTCGGTTGAAGATGAAAATGAGGCCCACAATCAAGAGATTCTTAGCGCTTCAGAGGGGTCAATGAGCGCTCATGTGCAAAACACCGCCATGAACACGGCAATGTCCACCAAAGTGCTCGCAAAAATAAGAAGGGACAATATTGAGTATCAAAAAAACGATATTGCTCTAAAAAAAGGCGAAGCAATAGAGCGCTTAAGACAAGAAGAGCATTACAGAAGCTGGCTTGGTATTGAAAACCATAAAAGGGAGCAACTTAGTGAATAACGATTTGATGGATATGCTTTTGGTTCAATCATTTGATCTGGACACGCTTATAGAGCAATACAGGCTATTCTTTATGTCTCTATTGCCTGGGATGTTTGTTCTGGCCTGTGTGGTTGAATACTTTGACCGTCTTGATGGCCTGGGACTGGTAAAAAGAGCGCTCGTCTCAATTTTAATTCTAACCAGTGTGACATCATTTTATAAAGAGTCCATCCACACCTCAATCGAGGCGGCCAATCAGAAGCTTGAAGAGCAAAAACAATCCAATATTTTATTGATGGATATGTTTGAAGGCGGCATCTTTTTGGAAAATTTGCCCGAAAAGAAGAAAAAGGAATTTTACAAAGACAATAATGTTTTTACCGGGACTTTAAAGTTTATTAAGTACCAGATGTTTGACGGCTTTATAAATGACGGTTTTACCGTAACCGTTTATTTCATCGCGCAAATCTGCTTTCTGATTCTAAAAATTGTTTATTCGCTGGTTTATTACTTAGGCATAGGCCTAATTGGAATTCCTTGTTTGATTTATATCTTTCCCACCATGGGCAACGTTTTAAGAGGAGCTATCTTGAGCTATATCTGGTGCTTGGTGGTGCCTCACATATTAGTATTTATCCTTTCCATGATTGGCACAGAAATAAGCAAAGGCTATTTGGACGGGCAAATCATTGGCGGAAGCGCCACTGGGACAGCACTTTTATTCATTCTGACTCTGTTTATCGCCTTCACTCCATTGGTTGCCACTATGTTGGTCAATGGCTCGGGCATGGCGCAGGCCGGGGGCATAATTGCCAGTATTGGGGCGAATTATGTGATGAACCTTCCTAGAAACACCGTAAATAACGCTGCATCTATGATGGTGGGCGGGCCATTAGGCCCGAAAATGAAGCTTGCGGCCAGCTCACCAAATTTTTTCAAAAAACCCAAACCAAATGTGGATATGAGAAGACCCAGCGCGCCGATAGACGGTATTTCTAACAATGGCCATGGCGGCAGCAAGAAGGCGATGAATAAGCAATCCATGGGAAGCTTTCAAATCAAAAGATTATTTAACTCAAGCGGCGGCGGCAAATCCATGAATCAAAGCCCAGGTTCCAACTCTCAAAAAAATATAAAGGTAGATGAGATTCAAAATCCCACGCTTAAGTCGAATCAACATTCTTCTTCTGTATCAAAAAATGGGGAAAAGGCCAAGCATGTAAGAAATAATCAGAACACAAGAATTCAATCCGTAAGAAACGGTGGCAAGGCCACAAGCTTAAAGAACAATTATAAGTCGGCGAACTCCAAAACGAGTTCAAATAAGATAACAAAACGGCCAGGAAACAACTAACCCTAATGTGGAATGGAGGAAAAACAATGAACAACTACGACGACATACCAAAGGCCCTAGGCGAGATAAAAAAAACAATATTCTTGTGCGCGGGCGCTTTATTGATTGTTTTTTCGCTTATTAACGGCATTTATTTTTTATCCAAATACAATAATGCGACCAAATACAGCTCATTTGAGGCCTGCTACTACGGAATCAAAAGTATTGTGGAAAACAATCCCAACAAGGACCTTTTAAATAAAAATATTTTAAAAGACTTGGAAAGTTTAAAGAAAAGCTTTTCGGTAGAGCTGTTAGGGCAAGTAAAAGTGCTTAGTCCTTTTCAGTGCGATGTATTCGTCAAAGAGAGAAGAGGGACGCGCAGATTTCAGGTGACCTTGGAAAAAAACAGCAAGTTTTCTTATTTTTACAAAGTTTTAGACATCAAAGAGAGAAGAATAGACATGGAGTACCAAGTCTTATGATTTATTACATTTTTAAAGAGCAAATCTTTACCATCTTTTTATCAATTGCCCATCTGAGTGCGGTGACCTTTCCAGACAAGGTGCACGATTATGTGGGCGGCACTAAAGAGGACTTTCAAATTTATGAGCTAAATAAAAAGAAAAGCCTGGTGTATGAGCCAAAAAATAAAAGTATCGACAGAAACTTTATCGTCTTTTTGCAAGATGCCAAATATCACTACAACTTAAAATACAGCGACGAGCTTTCCAATAAGGACATTGTGATTAAAGCGGCCAAAAAGTGCTCTTTATTCAGTCTTATAAAGGAAACTGCCAGTTATAAGCTTTTTGAATGTCATAAAAGCATTTTCTTTGTCAATAAGCGCAAATCCAAGGTCAAAGTGAATGAGGAAGTGGTGGAGGAAAAAAAGTTTTTATCCAAGGGCCCGCCAATATTTTTAAATGGAGAGCTAATTTACTATCGCGGGAGGGCAATATGATTATTTTAATCCTATTTCTTAGCTTTCCGGCCTATGCGGGATTGGCGCAGCTCTCGGAGCAGGAAGCGTTTAAATATGAATTTGAGCAAAAAAAGCAAAAACAAGTCGAGGTTAAGCTTCCTGCAAGGATTAAAAAGAAAACAGATCCTAAAATCGATCAGCTCTTACAAAAGCTCAAAGAAAATGACGCCAGTATGGCGGCGATTTTAGAGAGCAATAATAAAAAAATTATTGTCAAGAAATATGAAGAGAAACTTTTGGCCCTTACAAGATTGAGAGGAGTGTTGTTAAACAGCGCTCTTGCCACAAATTTAAGGCCTACCACTATGATAGTTCGGCTGGGCAAGCAGGAGTACTTTGAAAGCGCTGAGCTTCGCTGCCATGGCACAAGTTATGGGAAAAGAATTCAGGCAAAGTGCGATCTGTTGGTCACAGATACTCGGCAGTACCAAATTGACGCTCAAATTTGGGATTTGGACGGCGCTGAAGGATTGATCGCAGATGAATTCTACTCTGGAGAGGAAAAGGCCTTTTTGACGTCAAGCTTTGCCTCCTTTTTCGAGGGTGTGATGGACGGGGCGAGAGATCGCATCCTAACTCCATACGGTGAGACAACAAGAGTAAACGCTAAAAACAAGGTTCTTTCAGGCCTAATGGGTGTTGCTAACAATACAAATAAAAAAATTAAGGAATCCAGCGAAAAAAACATTCAGGTGGCGCTGGTGAACGCAGGAAAAGAAGTCATCGTCTTTTTAGACAAGCAATTAGAGCTTTAGGGGGAATTATGAAGCTTTTGGTCGTTCTGTTTTTGATTAGTTCGTGCTCAAGCATGAAAAAGACAATTATTTACAGCTCTTTGGCCGGAGGCATGGCGGGGGCGACAGCGGGAGCGCTTTTAAGCCCAGACAAAGAAAGCCAGGGGGCAAACGCTGCAATTTTTGGAGTGGTGGGCGCCGGGGTGGCGGCATTAGCGGGCTACTCCTTATATGAAGACGACCCGCGCAATAAAAAACTTAATCACATGTTGGATATTGAGGGCGAAAGTACAAATCCCAATCAGCTCGATTTGGATCTTGGAGAGTTGAAGATTGAGGCCAATCTTTCTAAAGATGAAACTTATCGGGTGCCTTCCAAAGAGTTGCCTGAGGCCTTAAAGGGCAAAGTAAAAGAGCAGTACCTCATAAAGTATCAGTCCAAAGAAAAATATATAAATCAGGGAGAGAAGACGTTCTATATCCCTGAATTTGAAATCTATGAACACTCGTACAGCGAGATTGGAGGCAATGATGAGTAAAGAAAAAGCTAACGACTTCGGACTAGGGGACTTTATGGTTCCACTGGTGGAGCTTTTTGGCGTTTTGTTTGTGAAAGGAATTGAGCTTTTCAAAAGAAGCTTGTTCTGGGGGGTGAGAAGCTTGGCAACAAAGGGTAAAAGCTCAAGTTGGCTTGGAAAATGGTTTGAAAAGAACTTTCAAACAAGATTTGAAGCGAAGTTAAAGAAAATTGAACGAAAGGATCTGCTTCAGAGCAAAGTCACCATAGAAAATGACGCTTTGGGATACTCCATCACAAAAAAGCGAGAAATTAAAAATTATGAGCTGAACAAATCCAAGCATACGGTGGTGGTTGGCGCCAGTGGCTCAGGAAAGTCCGCTTTGTTGGATACCTTAATTTTCTCTGACCTCAAAGAGGGGAAACCTGTGGTCTTCATTGATCCAAAAGGTGACAGAGGATCAATGGAGCAGTTTATAAATCTTTGTCGACACTACAATAGAGATTTTCAAATCTTCTCCGAGCATTACCAAGGCCCAAACAAGCTCCATTTGAATCCAGTGAAGGAGGGAAGCTATACCCAGATTGCTGATAGAATTTTTAAGGCATTTACTTGGAGCGAAGAGTATTATGCGACAAAGTGTCGGCAGGCCTTGAAAGAGGCGATTAAGCATCTCTGCATTGAAGGCCAAGAAGTAAGCCTGAAAAGTATATATTTGACCATAATTAATCTTTCTGACCCCTATCAGGACAACCCTCCACTAAAAAGAAGTGAGGTCGAAGGGCTTTTAGCGAGGCTGGACAATATTGTTGATAGCGACTTTGAACCCATTTTGGAGGGGGAGGAGGCCTTGTCGTTTAGAGAGGTTCGAAAAACCGGAAAATGCGTCTACATTGGACTTTCGGTTTTAGGTTATGCGGAAACAGCTAGAAGCTTGGGCAAGCTTCTTTTGGGAGACCTTAATTATTCCGTATACGACAGCTATAAATATAAGACTATTGGCGAAAAGGACGCTCAACCTCTAGGACTTTATATTGATGAGCTTTCAGCGGTAATTACAGATGAGTTTATCGAAATTTTAAACAAGTGTCGTGGAGCAAAACTTGAAATAACCACCGCTTTTCAATCTGTAAGCGATATTAACAAGGTTGACCCTGAGCTTTCTCAGCAGGTTCTTGAAAACTCTTTAAACTGGTTTGTGATGAAGCAAAGAATGACTAGCGCGTCGGAGCTGCTTGCTCACTCCATTGGCACTATGGAAAGCTCCAAACAAACAGTGCGGGTGCAGGATGGAGAGAAACAAGATCAAGGCTCTCAAAGAGATGTTGAGGAACTGATCGTGCACCCCAACGTAATCAAAAATTTAGGTGTCGGACAGGCCATATTATTGCGACAGCAGCCAACACAAATTGATTTGCTGAATATTAAGTATATCGATCCTCAAGTACTAAAAAACAATATCTTCTTTCTTGAAAACAAAGGTTGGATCTCTCAATCAAAGATGGAGGCAGCGTTAAAAGAAAAGGGAAAAAGGGACATATATGGAAAAACTGATAAGTAGCCGTGCCGTGTATCAAGACATTATAAAAACGGTGGGGTGCTGGAAAATTATCGATTATAGGGGGATTAGAGAGCAGGCGCAAACGAAGATGTCCAACACTTTGGTAGGCAGAAGAGTTAGATACCTAGAAAGGTGCGGCATTTTGGAAAGCACCGTTTATGACAGAAAGAAAAAGTATTTCTACTTGACGGATTTAGGCCTAAAGATCGCTAAAAAGAAAAAAAACTACAGGCCTGAGGAGGAAACACTTTTACATGACCTGTTGGCCGGGGCGGTTGTTCGTGAAATTTGCCGACACGATAGAGTTTTTCATGCTGACATGTGCCACCTGTATGCGGCAGATGACATTCATCCGGATGCCACTGTTTGGGCGAAGCGGGGCGAGGATGAGTATAGAATTGCGATTGAGCTTGAGTTAACCCAAAAATCCAAGGAAAGAGTTCTAGAAAAATATGGAAAATACGTTCGATCCAAAAAATTCGATTACGTGGTTTTTATCACTCAGAAGCAAGAGCTGGTGTCTGCCTACTTGGAATGTCTGGGTAAGTTGAATAAGGCGAGCAGGGAAAAGTTCGTTTTTATTTTGAACGAAGATCTCTTTCCAGGGCATGTGGATTTTAAGGATAGCTATTGTTTGCACTTGGGGAAAAAGGTTGAGTTTGTAGAGTTTTTTGGGCCCAAAAGGGCCGAACAATACAGGTACAAATGAGTTCTAACACTCTTCGCCAATGTTGGGAATTCCCGATTAATTTCACCACTTTGGCGGACACTACTTTTGACCTCCCTCTCTCTACCAGTATCGAGATGGAGGTCAAAAGGTAGGTTCCTGAAGTGGTGAGGATAGGGATTAGGAGCAGGGGCGAATAGTAAATAATTAAATAAGGAGGGTAAATAAATGATGAAGGTAGGGGAAGAAGAAAGAAGAGAAGGGGAAGAGAAAAAACAAAAGGAGGTGAAGAAAAAGTGGGGGAAGAGGCCGAAAATTGAAAAGGAGGAGT
>JBBDND010000280.1:0-1923 GCA_040877865.1 Bacteriovoracaceae bacterium
ACTTGCCGGTTAAAGTGAATATTTCAGGGGTTATGCCGCCAATCTTCGCTTCCGCCTTGATGGGGTTTCCCACCACTATTTCACAGTTTGTGCCGGAAGGAAGCCCTTTAAAGCCCTATTTTGACACGATTCAAGAATCGCTTTATCCGGGACAGACGCTTTACAATGTGGTCTTCGTGGGGCTGATTATATTTTTCTGCTATTTTTACGCTCAAATTCAGTTTAAAACGAAAGATATCTCTGAGTCTTTAAAAAAGAACGGCGGATTTATTCCCGGCATACGTCCAGGAGAAAAAACGGCGGAATTTTTAGACAATGTGGTTAACCGGATTACTCTTGTTGGAGGCATCTACGTTTCCATCATCTGCATTATGCCGGCCATCTTGTTTAATGTGGCCAAGGTGCCGTTTTACTTTGGAGGCACGTCTCTTTTGATTTTAGTCGGAGTGGCTATCGACACTATGGCCCAAGCTGAAAGTTTTATGATCTCTCAAAGATATGACACCGCGTATAAGTCTCGCGGAAAGTATAGCGGACAGAGAAGGTTTTAATGAAGAAAAACTTGATCTTTCTAGGAGCCCCTGGTTCAGGAAAAGGCACCCAATCCGCTAAGTTGGCGGAGAATGAAGGGTTCGAGCATGTCTCCACCGGAGATCTTTTGAGATCAGAAGTTGCCAGAGGTTCTGAACTTGGAAAAAGAGTTAAAGAAGTTATGGACGCAGGGAAACTCGTCTCCGACGACTTGGTGGTAGAACTTCTAAAGTCTAATTTAGAGCTAGATAAAAAGTCGTATATATTCGACGGTTATCCTAGAAATATTGAACAGGCTAAAACGTTAGACGAAATATTAGACGGTTTTTCCTCGCTTGCGGTTTATTTTAAACTGGATACAGAGAAAATGGTCGAAAGACTTGTTAATAGAAGAGTGAGCAGGGACGGCAAATATATTTACAATTTGTTGACGAATCCTCCTGAAAAAGAGGGCGTCTGCGACGTCACTGGAGAGCCTCTAATTCAACGGAAAGACGATACAGAAGAAGTTGTAAGAAATAGAATGAAAATTTTTAAATCGACTATGGACGAGGTGATAAAACATTACCGGGAAAAAGGCAATTTAGTTGAAGTTAGCGCCGATCAATCCATGGACGAGGTTTATAACGCGATTATTAAAAAAATTAAATAATAACCAAATTTGTTTATTGCTATTGTGTTGCATTTTGTATATACAAGGGTGTTCAAATCATAGGTGTGTTAATGGCGGAAGTTAAAGGGGACATTCTAGAGGTCGAGGGAGAGGTTTTGGAACTTCTGCCAAATACGAAATTTAGAGTGAAACTGCCCAATGGCCATGTGATTTTGGCTCATATTAGCGGAAAAATGAGAATGAACTTTATTAAAATTCTTCCCGGCGACAAAGTTCTGGTTGAAGTTAGCAAGTATGATTTGGGCAGAGGAAGAATTATCTATAGAAGCAAAGGTTAAGGGAAGCAAAGGGTAATAAAATGAAAGTAAGAGCAAGTGTTAAAAAAATTTGTAAAGACTGTAAGGTTATAAAAAGAAAAGGTGTCTTGAGAATTATTTGCAAGGCAAACCCAAGACACAAGCAAAGACAAGGTTAGTAGGAGCGTTCATGGCTAGAATATTAGGTGTAGATTTACCAAGAAACAAAGCAATGAAAATTGCAATTCGATCTCTTTATGGCGTAGGCCCAAAGATTGGAGAGGAAGTTTTGGAAAAAGCCGGCATAGAGCCCCTTTTAAACTCAAACGACATCTCTGAGGAAGACGTTAACAATATTAGACAGGCGTTGGACGAATACACTGTCGAAGGCGACTTAAGAAGAGAAGTCGGTTTGAATATAAAACGTCTTAAGGATTTGGGTTGCTATAGAGGCGTAAGACATAGAAAAAGTTTGCCTTGTCG
>JBBDND010000281.1:0-1922 GCA_040877865.1 Bacteriovoracaceae bacterium
AAATCTCCAGACTCGTACATCTCGGTGATAATGTCGTTTCCGCCAACCAATTTGCCTTTCATGTACAACTGGGGGAAAGTCGGCCAGTTTGAATACTCTTTAAGCCCTTGGCGAATGTCCATGTCTTGCAAAATATCAAAGGTGGTGAACGTGGCGCCAAGATGTTTAAGGATGGCCACGCTGTTGGCGCTGAATCCGCACTGGGGAGCCTGCTCGTTGCCCTTCATAAAAAGCACAAGATTGTCGCTTTTGATAGCCGCTTCGATTCTGTCTTTTAAATCGCCGGTAATGTCCGAGGCTTTTAACTCTTTAGAGGCGGCTTCTTCATTCAATATTTTAAAAGGATTGTTCTGATCCATGTTCTACTCCTATGTTTGGGATTGCTGACTTTCGAATTTTTCTTTGGTCATGGTTTTAAGTTGGACCGCGTGAATCTTTTCTTTCAAATCTTCTTTTAAGATGTCCATGATCATTTGGTGTTGATCAATCAACATTTTTCCTTTGAAAGCGTCGCTGGCCACAAAAATATTCAAATGGTCTTGAGTGCCGGTAAGATCGCGCACCTCGACGTGGGCGACGCCCAGGTTTTTTAAAATGTGCTCTTTAACTTCTTGCATTAAATTGTTCATAGCTCGCCTTATAATACTAAAAAACTAGTTATAAGGGTAGCCATCCGTGTCGTCAACGCGCAATATCCGAGCGCGGCATGCGCGTATCTCAGATTTTTATTGCCTTGGTTTAATTTTTTTCCGCTCCCGTAGATAAAAATGTACAGAAGCACTGTGACAATGGCCAAAGATACATGGATGTTAAGCATCATCGGGTTTTCCACCGCTTTGCTTGCTTTGGCTATGGCCCCGCGGGAGAGCTCGATTTGAAGAATCAACAACACATCCCAAATCATGGCAATTTTCATGATTCTAATATGTTGGTAGCGATTTTTAATCTTTCCCATTACCCGTGAGACGCCATACAGCATTAAGGCGACAATAAGAACTGATTGAGTTTGGAAAATTATAGCAGACATGGTTATATCCTTAAGGCAAATCTTAAGACATATTCTGCGCGCAACTTATTGGATAGGCAAATGATAAAATTAGGCAAATGGGCGGTTATTGACATCGAGACCACCGGAATTGATCCGAGCTATGACAAAATCATTGATTTGGGTTTTTTGCAATTTGAAGGGACAAAACTAATAAGAAGTTACTCTTCGCTGGTTAAAACCGACCAACCCATCTCCAAGTTTATTCAAAAGCTGACCGGCATCACTCAAGAGAATATGAAGAGCGCTCCGCCTTGGAAGAAAGTTGAAAACGACTTGCATAGCCTGAAAGAGCACCATCTCATCGCCCACAACGCGGTTTTTGAGGAAAAATTTTTAAAAAAATATTTGGACGCGGTTCCCAGCGAAGAAGAAGAAACGTTTTTTGATTCGATGTTTTACCTGGCGCTGCTTTTTCCGGAAAAAAGCTCGTTGAATTTAGAAAGCTTTCTGATTGAGCTTGGCATTAAAGACAAAGAGGACCACAGAGGGCTGGAAGACTCGAAAGACTTGTTAAAAACCATGCTGACATCCACATGGATGGCGCAAAAAGATCCGGCTTTTCACGCTTTTTTAGTCGAAGTTTGCTCAGACTTTAAGGAAGAAGACTTTTGGTTTAAAAGCTTTTTGAGCCTTGAGCCCGAGGAACTGCTGGAAATTTCCGCTCAGTTGGATTTTGATGTAGAGACGACCGCCCAAAAATATATGGAATTGAAGGCCAGGCAAAACGACATGGACGCGGTCTCCTCAAAGAAAAGGGACTTGAGTTTTTCCGGCAAAAACATCCAAAACATATTGAAAGACGTCGAAGGGCTGTCCGAAACTTTTCCCGGATATCAATTTAGAGAGGCCCAGGAAGAGATGTCTTTAAAAGTGG
>JBBDND010000282.1:0-10332 GCA_040877865.1 Bacteriovoracaceae bacterium
CGCGGCCAAAAGCGATATCCTTGAAATCATCAAGGCGGCGAAAGAGGGCACCATTAAAAAGCTCATTGTTTCGGAAGACGATCAAATTTGGGGGCGTTTTGACGCTTATAAAAACAATGTGAATCGCCTAAATAAACAAACCAATTACGAAGACGACGACTTGTTGGATTCTATCTCGGAAAAGGTTCTTGAAAACGGCGGAGAGGTTGTTATGGCCAGCAAAAAACAGCTTCCAAAAGACAAGCCTCTGCTTGCGATTTTGAATAAAAAAGCCGGATAGAGGGTTTTTAAAACCTTTAGTTATTTTTATTCTAGGCCGCTTCCTTCCCCAGGCCATTCAAGGGCCATAATATGGCTTTATGAAAGAAACATTAGAGAGTCTATTACAAGGCGATGAAAGAAAGCTTTTAAGCTTTAACAACCCAAAAATTAAAAAAGAACGGCTTGTCTTGCCAGGTCCGGATTTTGTCGACCGAGTTTTTAAAAATAGCGACCGCAACATTAGAACTTTGCGCAATTTAGAGCTTATATACCAATCTGGCAGACTTGGAGGCACCGGTTATCTTTCTATTTTGCCGGTGGATCAAGGCGTTGAGCATTCCGCCGCCGCTTCTTTTGCTCCCAATCCCGATTATTTTGATCCTGAAAATATTGTGAAGCTGGCGATTGAAGGGGGGTGCAACGCGGTGGCAAGCACCTTCGGGGTTCTTGGTTCGTGCGCCAGAGAATACGCGCATAAAATTCCTTTTATTGTAAAAATAAACCACAACGAGCTTTTGAGCTATCCCAACAGCCATGACCAAAGAATGTATGGCGGCGTGATGCAGGCCTGGGACATGGGAGCGGCCGCGATTGGAGCCACCGTTTATTTTGGCTCGCAAGAATCAAGAAGACAGCTTGAAGAAGTAAGCCAAGCTTTTGAGCTTGCCCATGAGTTGGGAATGGCCACCATCCTTTGGTGCTACACCCGCAATTCGGCGTTTAAGACGAAGGGCAAGGATTTTCACAGCGCCGCCGATTTAACCGGCCAGGCCAACCATTTAGGCGTTACCATTCAAGCGGATATCATCAAACAAAAGCTGCCCAAAACCAACTGCGGGTTTAAAGATCTTAAATTTGGCAAAACTCATGAAAAAGTTTATTCCGAGCTTTCCAGTGAACACCCAATTGATTTGACCCGTTATCAACTTGCCAATTGTTATATGGGCAAGCGGGGACTTATAAATTCCGGAGGCGCTTCTTCTGGAGGCTCGGATCTTAAAGAGGTTGTGGAAACCGCGATCATAAACAAAAGAGCCGGAGGCATGGGGCTTATTTCCGGCAGAAAAGCCTTTCAAAGGCCTATGCAAGAAGGGGTAGAGTTGTTAAATGCCATTCAAGACGTTTATTTAAGCTCTGAAATTACTATTGCCTAAAGCTTAGCGCTTACGTTCTGTTAGGCCAAGGCCTGCTTGATCTTGAAATTCATTTTAAAAAACAACGCTCCAAAGCCAACCGCGCCGACGATCCAAAAAGGAATCAGGTTAAGATAAACCTCCGCTCCAAAAAGCATAAAGCCCGCCACTGACAAACCGGAAAGTAAAACCATATGCAGATACTTGCTCTTTTGAATGGCGAGCGCCTCGCTTTCTTTTAAAACATAGGCGCCGACCATCGCCGACGACCCCACAAAGATTCCTCCGCACAACGCCAGACAAATCTCCTCGCCGAAAGCTCGGTGGAAGAAATGAAAAAGCTCATGATTATTGGTTAGGCTGAGGTTAAATTGCGGACAAAAGAGCAAAGTCAACAATCCTACAAACAGCTGTAAAAAAACAAGCTTTGCCATAATTAAGCCGTGGGGGGGACGCAGCTCTTCTCTGACCAAGTTCAAGGCCTTTGCGGAGGTAATTCCTGGAGGAGAAACTTCACTTGCCTCGTTCAGAAAATCTTCATATTCTTTTTGAAAGTCATTATTCATTTTTTCCTCCAACCAACGCGCCTTTAAGCTTTTTAACCCCTCTAGAAATAATTTTTCTGGCGTTGGACTGGGTTGTTTGCAGCTTCTGCGCTATTTCCAAGAATTCATGGTCTTCATAGTATCTAAGGGACAGCGCCAGCGTCTCTTTTTCTGAAAGAGCATCCACAGATTTTAAATCAATCATCTCCGCTGGCATCTGGGCTTCAGGCTTTTGGCCGTGAACTTCCTCCACATATTCCACATTTGATTTTCTCGCCTTTAAGAAGTCCAGCATTTCAGACCGAGTAATGATAAAAAGCCATTTTAAAAAAGAATGGCCAGGATCGTACTGGCCCCTTTTCCTGTGCAGTTTCACAAAAGCGTTTTGAAAAATCTCGTCGGCGGCGGCCGCGTCTTTTAAACTTTTAATGAGAAAGCCGTAAACTTTGTCCTTGTGCCTTGCGTATAAAGTTTCAAAAGCCTCTAAATCGCCTTCTTGGTACATGACCATTAGCCCTTCATCGTCGATTTGTTTTCCCTCTTTCAAATTTCTATTCAAATTCTTCATAGGCAATACGATTGGACCCGCGCTTTTGTGACAACGTGATTAAAAAAGTTTATAACTAATTAAAAATACATTATGTGGCGCCAAATTTTAAGTTTTTTGTCACAAAAACTGTCCCGCGCTCGTAAATTGTTTAAGAATTGCTTTAAAGAAAGGTTTTTATGAGAATTTTTCCAATTTTATGTGTCTTTTTAAGCGTTGGCGCTGTCCATTCCTATACTTTTGATCAAGCGGCGAAAAAGATTAAAAAGCATCCAAAGATTGAAATGTTGATGAGTCAAGTAAAAGCCTTGGAAGAAGAAGGAGCGGCAAAGAGCTCCTGGGGCGATCCAAAATTTGGAATTACCGCCCGCAATTTTCCAAAAGAAACATTAACCGACGACCAGAGTCCAATGACAGGTGTTGAGTACTCTCTTAGTCAAACTATTCCTTTAAGTTCCAAGTATGGCAATATCGAAAGATCCTACAAAAATTTGGTCAAATCCGGACTTTATGATGTTGTTCACCAAAAAAGAGAAATGCTTTCTCTTCTATGGGGCTTCGCTATTAAAAAACGCCAATTTACTGAAGACTTGCGAATTATTCAAGAAAATCACAATTGGTTGGGGGACATGCTTAAAGTCACAAAGAGGCTTTACGCCAATGGAAAGGTTTCTCAACAGGCCGTTTTAGAATTACAAATAAGAAACTCGGAACTCGAGGCGCAAATTAGCAATAAACGCCACATTCTCTCGCATTTAGAGGAAAGCTTAAACTATCTCGCGGGAGATTTGCCAAAGACTTTGCAACTTAAATCAGTCCCTTGGAAAAAGTTAGAAATTGAGCTTGGTAAAGAGTCTGACTCAAATGAAGTCGAGTTGGCGTTGAAAGAAAAGATCAAAGCCAGCGAGCTCTCGCTGAAAGCGCAAAAGCTGTCTTATGTCCCGGATGTGACTTTATCGGTGGGTTATCTAAAAAGAGACAAGGATCTGGAGCATGGAGATTTTGTCAGCGCCGGCCTTTCTTTTTCTCTTCCTCTTTCCGGCCAAAAATACGCGCAATCCGACGGCGCGTTTGCCCGCAAATTAAAGGCCCAAAACGAGTTAAAAGATTATCATTTAAAAAGAAAGAGCCAGCTCAAAAGTTTAGAACACGAAATTTTTAAGATGGAAGACGAATTAAAGATTATCAATGAAAAATCTTTGACCTTTGCGGAGAGCTCAAGGGAGATCACATCCAAATCTTACGGCCTTGGCTCGGCAAGCTATATTGAGCTAACCCAGGCTGAAATTAAGCTTCAAAATTTAAAGCTTAGAAAAAGCGCTTTGGAAGGGAGGCTGGCTTCTAAAAAAGTCGAATATTTGTTATTAAGAGGAGACAAATTGCATGAAGAGTAAATTCAACGTTTGGCCGTTCCTTTTGTTGACGCCGCTGTTATTGGCCGGCGGTTGCGACATCCTTGAAAAGGAGTCCGCGCCAGAGGAAATTCTTTCAGAGGAACATTCGCATGAAGATTCAAATATTGAAACATTTTACACCTGCCCCATGCATCCTCAAATCAGAGAGCCGAAAACCGGCAAGTGTCCCATTTGCCATATGCCATTGGTGAAAATTGAAGTGGACAGGGGAGAGGGAGTGTCCCAGGAAAAGCCAAAAAAAGATCACTGGCGCTGCAAGGACTATCCGGAAGTCACTAGTCTTAAGGAAGATGTTTGTCCCATTGACGGGACTCCAATGATTCAAGCTTCTTCCCAATCGCCCGGAGAAGTGGTGGGGAAGGTGAAGCTAAGGCAAGCTCAGATGTCTCATTTTAGGCCTTCTTACTTTCAAGTCGCTCCTATGAAAATGGAAAAAAACGTAAGGCTTTTGGGAGCTGTTCTTCCTTCCGAAGAAAGAGAAAGCAATATCCCGGCCCGAGTCCCGGGACGGGTTGAGAAAGTGTACATTGAATCCACCGGCTCCTTTGTCCAAGAAGGAGAACCGGTCGTCGATATTTACAGCCCGCAATTGATCACAGGCGGGGAAGAATATTTATTGGCAAAAAAGAATTACGCTAAAAAACCCTCTCAAAGCTTTAAAGAAATGCTTGGACAAAGCGTTGAGCGCTTAAAGCTCTGGGGCATTAAGGAATGGCAGATGGAGAGGTGGCATCGCCAAGGCAAAATTCCCCGCGCCATCACCATATATTCGCCCGGAACAGGAGTTGTGCAAAAAAGGAACGCGGTGACGGGCAAATATTTTAAAGAGGGCGAAAACTTCTTTGAATTGACCGAGCTTTCGTCCGTTTGGGTGGAAATGGATGTTTACGAACACGACTCAGCAATGGTGGAGCTTGGACAAGAAGTCATTTTGCGCTTTACCGCTTTGCCAGGGCTTCAAGTCACCGGAGAAATTGATTTTATAAGCCCAGTTATCGACCCTGCATCCAGAACTTTGAAAGTTAGGACCACGATTAAAAATCCCAATGGCAGATTAAAGCCGGGAATGGTGGCGGACTCGATTTTAAACATCCAAGTGGAGGGCATGCCGCTGGTGGTTCCCAGAAGCGCCATTATTGACACAGGCAAAAGAAAAGTCGTCTGGATAAAAATCTCTGAAGACACGTTTCAGGCCAAAATCATCAAGACCGGATTTGAGTCCCAAGGTTACGTGGAAGTGTTGGACGGGCTTTCTGCCGGGGAAGAGGTGGCGCTTGAGGCCAACTTTTTACTGGACGCGCAGGCCCAGCTCTTTGGAGGATATGAAGATTTCAACGATTCGCCAGAGCCTCCGGCGGGACATCAACACTAAAGCCAATAGCGGGAAAAGAGCATGATTCAAAACCTCATTGAATTTTCTATTCGCAAAAGAGGACTGGTGGTCGTCTTTTTCGGTCTAATCGCCGGACTTTCCGTTTATAGCTTGATGAGCGCCCACGTGGACGCCATCCCGGATATTGGTGAAAACCAGCAGATTGTATTCACCGAATGGCCGGGACGTTCCCCAAAAGATATCGAAGAGCAAGTGACTTATCCATTGAGCGTTCATCTGCAAGGGGTTCCCGGAGTCAAAAGCGTCAGAGGCATGTCCGCCTTCGGCTTTTCTGTCCTGTATGTGATTTTTAAAGAAGACGTTGAGTTTTATTGGAGCCGTTCCCGTGTTCTGGAAAAGCTCTCCAGCGCCGGAGACGTTTTGCCAAGCGGAGTCACCCCCAAAATGGGGCCGGACGCCACCGGTCTTGGCCAAATTTTTTGGTACACTCTTGAAAACACTCCAGACAATCCAAGTCCTAAATCGCTAGGAGAGCTTCGTTCATTGCAAGACTTTCACGTGAAATATTTGCTGCAAGCGGTGGAGGGAGTCAGCGAAGTCGCAAGCATTGGCGGATTTGTCAAAGAGTACCAAATCGATGTCGACCCCAAAAAGTTGTTCGCCTTTGACGTTCATTTAAACGCTTTGATCAAGGCCATTCAAAACAGCAATGTCGACGTGGGGGCGGAGGTTATAGAGGAAGGAGAGCGCGAGTTCATTGTTCGAGGCCTTGGCTTCTTTAAGAGCTTAAAAGATATTGAAAACGTTGTCGTCGCGGTAAAAGACAACGCTCCTGTCAGGGTCAAGGACATTGCCAGTGTTGGAACCGGGCCGGCGTTCAGGAGAGGAGCTTTGGACAAAAACGGCAAGGCGGCGGTGGGGGGAGTCGTCACCATGCGCTTTGGGCAAAACCCTCAAGAAGTGATCGACAACGTCAAAGAGCGAATAAAGGTGGTGGAGCAGGGTCTTCCCAAGGGGATCAGGCTCGTTCCATTTTATGACAGAACAGAGTTGATTGAAAGAACCATGGGAACGGTTTATCGCGCTTTGAGCGAGGAAATTATCATCACTGTCGTTGTTATTTTATTTTTTCTTTTGCATTTTAGGTCTTCCTTGCTCGTTTCTCTCACCTTGCCCTTTGGAGTTGGCATCAGCTTTATTCTAATGAAAGTTCTTGGCATAGAATCAAACATCATGAGTTTGGCCGGCTTGGTGATTGCCATCGGAACCATGGTGGACATGGGCATTATCATGACCGAGAATATATATTCCGGCCTGGCTGAAAATCCTTCTCAAAGCGCGAAGGAGAGAATCAATTCCATTATAGCCTCCGCCAGAGAGGTCGGTCCCGCCATTTTAACCGCCGTTTCCACCACCATTGTGACTTTCTTGCCGGTTTTTGGACTTATTGGCGGCGAGGGAAAACTCTTCGGCCCGCTGGCCTGGGCAAAAACTTTGGCCATGGTGGGCGCCGCCGTGGTGGCGGTTATTCTGGTTCCCGCCATATCCGTGTACTTTTTAAAAGGCAAGCTTAAACCTCTTGAAAAAAACCGTGTCAGCTCGTTTATTGTCCAGACTTATCAACCGGTGTTGCTCTGGCTATTGGACAGAAAAAAAATATTTTACGCGGCGGCGGGGCTGTTCCTAATAGCGGGAGGACTCGCTTTTAATAACTTAGGCAAAGAATTTATGCCCTCTCTTAACGAGGGAGACATTATGTACATGCCCGTGACCACTCCGGATATTGGCATGAGCGAGGCAAGAGAAATTCTGGCCTATACCGACAAGGTGCTAAACGAGCACCCTTTGGTGGAAAGCGCCGTGGGCAAGCTCGGCCGCGCCGAAACGGCGATTGATCCCGCTCCCATATCCATGTTTGAGACCATTGTAAAACTGGTTCCCAAGGAAGAGTGGCCCGAAGGGATGAGCGTGTATGATGTCATGCAAGAGTTAGATCAATCTTTGCAGATTCCGGGGGTTGTCAATTCATGGGATTTTCCCATTCAAATTAGAATTGGGATGATATCCACCGGCATTAGGACTCAAATAGGAGTTAAAATTTTTGGGCCTGACTTGAAGACTTTGGAAAGTTTGGCCAATCAAGTGGGAAACGCCTTGGAAGACGTGAGGGGAGCTTACGGCATTTACGCCGAGAAAATCACGGGCAAACCTTATATTGAATTTGATATCGATCGGGTGGCGGCCTCTCGCTACGGAATCAACACGGGTCTAGTCAATCAAGTCTTGCAAACCGCGGTGGGCGGCATGGCGATCGGACAGTTTTATGAAGGTCGCGAGCGCTTTCCTATTCGAGTTCGCTATAAAAAAGAGCTGCGCGACCGCATTGACGAATTAAAAAGAGTTTTGGTTCCAAGCCCTCTTGGTCTTCACATCCCCATTGAACAATTGGCAGACATAAAAGTTGTGACGGGACCCGCTTCCATTAGCTCGGAGAATGGCATGCTGCGCTCGCTGGTCATGTTAAACGTTAAAGATCGAGATTTAATAGGGTTTGTGGAAGAGGCCAAAGAAAAAGTTGGCAAAGAAGTGGAGCTGCCGCCGGGATATTCCATTGTTTGGGCGGGACAATACGAAAACCAAAAACGGGCCAATCGCAGGCTTTTGATTCTAATACCGCTTTCGTTGCTTATAAATCTCTTTATCATTTATCTTGGCATTGGAAATCTGCGCAATAGCGCCATTATTTTTACGGCGATTCCCCTTGCCATGTCCGGAGGCCTTATCTTTTTATGGCTGGGCGGGTTTAACACTTCCGTTGCTGTATGGGTGGGCTTCATCGCTTTGTTTGGCATCGCCGTGGACGACGGAGTAGTGATGATGACCTATTTGCAGGAGGCCAAGAAAAAATTGCGCCCCAAGAACTGGGATGAATTAAAAGAGGTTGTGGCTCAAGCGGGCTCCAGAAGAATTCGGCCCTTGGCGATGACCACCACCACCACTGTTATCGCCTTATTGCCGGTCATGTGGGCGACCACCGCCGGCAGCGAGGTGATAAAGCCCATGGCGATTGTGGTATTTGGGGGAATGATCTTTGAATTTATTACCTTGTTTATGGTTCCGTTAACGTTTGCTTACTTTGAAAATAGAAAAATACAAAAAGGAGAGTTTTATGATTAAAGCATTATTATTGATTGGAGTTTTAACTTGTTCCAGCGTTTTTGGAGCTAAAGAAAAAAAGAAAGAGCTGGACGAAAAAACAAAAAAAACATTGAGCGCCGTGTTTGAGCAAAATGAAAAACTTCACGACGCTTTTTTTAATTATGACGCCAAAAAAGTCGAAGAAGAAGCCGAGAAACTGGAAGAAGAAATTGAAAAAATTAAAGCCCCGGAAATTTCAAAGCTCTTAAAGTTTTCGAAGGAAAAACTTGACGAAATTGAAGACGATAAAGACAGAAAGGAGAACAACCAAAATTACCATTTGGTCTCCATGGCTTTGATCCATGTTATGAACACCTATGACGTGGGAGATAAATACGCGGCTTTTCAATGCCCCATGGTTAAGAAAAAATGGATTCAAAACAAGGAAAAACAAAAACAAGTGATGAATCCCTATGCGCCTGAGATGCCCCATTGCGGAGCCATGGACTAGGAGCGGGGAACTCTGTCCGCGAAATCGGAAAAAATGCCGTCTATCTGGAGCTCTTTAAATAAAAGCTGGAAGAGCTCTTTTTCGCTCAAGCCTTTGGGGATTTGCTCAATTCTATGGGTGTAAGCGTGAATCAGAAGGCCGTGTTTGCGCGCGTTACCCACAACGCCAGTGGATTTCCACTCGCCGCTTTTGGGGCCTATGATTTGATGGATGGCCGGGCCAATGCCTTGGGCGTATTTTGCAATCTTTTTTTGGCCTTCATTGGTTAACATTATCGAGTAGTCCGCCGAGGATTCTTTCCAAGAATTGTCGGCGATCAATTGAATCAAGGGGATGCCGGTTTTAAATTCCTCTTTTAAACGCTTTAAGGAGCGCGGCCAAAAAGATTGAATAAAGGCGTTTTTGCTTTCTTCATAGCCATACTCCCGCATAATTTTAATGACGGCCTTGGTAATGTCTTTGCCTTCTTTAAGGTGGAACTCGGGCTTTTTTATTTCTGGATAAATACCCACGGTTTTGCCCGTGGTTTTATTCAACCCCTGAACCAGTTCGATAAATTCTTTAAAAGAAGGAATCCTAAAACTGGATTTATTTAAAGGAAACCGGTTTGGAAAAACTTTCCGGCCGGTTTTTAAATCTATTCGTTCGTGAACATTTAGCGTCTTAAGCTCATTAAGCGTAAAGTCCACCGCGTAAAATCTGCCGTCTTCCCGGGATCTTTCTGGATAGATTTTTGCCACATTGGTTGTGGTGTCCAAATGATGATCGTGCAATATAACCAAATGGTCGTCTTTAGTGAGGACTAAATCCGGTTCGATATAATCCACGTCCCAAGCGTGCGCCATGGCCGCTCCTTCCAGCGTGTGTTCCGGCAAATAGCCAGGGGCTCCCCGGTGAGCGATAACCGTGACCTCGCTTTCTGAGTTGCAGGAAACAAGGAAAACGAGCGCGGCGCATTGTAATAGAAGCTTCATTTTAATCCTCTGTTGCGATAAAATTTTTAAGTCATCCAAATCAATTATAAATGAGCGAGAAACTATGTCCATTGCTTTAAGAAGCCCAACGCCTGAAGAACTAATAAGACTCAAAAGATGGAGACTGGGAGCTTTTTGGGTGTGTCTTATAGGCTATATTGGCTACTATTTGTGCCGGAAAAATCTCTCCGCCGCTTTTCCCTTAATGGAAGAGGCTTTTGGCTACACCAACTCTCAACTTGGCATGATCGCTTTTTATTCCGAGTTGGCCTACGCCGCGGGAAAATTTATTAACGGTCCCCTGGCCGATCGAGTGGGCGGAAAAAAGATTTTTCTTATCGGCATGTTCGGGGCCATTGCCTCCAATCTCGCTTTTGCCGCGGGCTCAAGCTTGATCTACTTTATCGTGGTGTGGTGCGTGTGCCGCTATTTTCTTTCCATGGGCTGGGGGGGTCTTATTAAAATTATAGGACAT
>JBBDND010000283.1:0-1878 GCA_040877865.1 Bacteriovoracaceae bacterium
CTCTGCCCCTTTCTCCAACAAGAGCTATGACATTGATGTCCGCGTTGGTGTTTCTGGCGATCATTCCCATGATAGTTGATTTGCCGACTCCCGATCCCGCCATAACTGCGAGTCGCTGGCCTTTTCCCGCGGTGATAAAAGCGTTAATGGCGTTGATTCCCGTGTCCAAATTCTGTCTTATGGGCGGCCTTTGCATTGGATTGATCGGCTCGCCGAAAATGGAGCGGGTTTCAAGCTCGCCTTCAATAGGACCTTTGCCGTCCATGGGATTGCCCTGAAAATCGACAATTCTTCCCAACATGCCGTTGCCGACTTTAATAGTGGTGGTCAACTCTTTTAAATAAACTTTGGTTTGAGAGTTAATTCCTGTTATTTCTTTATAAGGCATGACTTTGCATTTTTCGCCGTCAATTCCAACAACCTCGCCTTGGCATCGTTGTCCGTTTTGGGTCACGAACTCAACACTGCAGCCCATGATGGCTCGAGGCAAAGTCGCTTCATAAACCATCCCCTGGCTTGACAAAATTTTTCCAATATTTTGGTAAGGGGCTCTGGACTTCAACTCTTTGTAAATGGGCCGCAAGTTTATAGAAGCGCTGCTCATTCATCCCCTCTGTTACTTTCGCTTTGAAGGTCATTTTTAGAATTATCCACTGACAATCCCACTGACTCAAAAAGTTTTTCCAAAGAAGCCATTTGCGCCTTGGTCGATCCGTCGATAATCCCGTTTTCTGATTCTAGAATAATGCCGGGAGCGTCTTGATCCAAATCCATTTCTACCCGAACGTTTGTCAACGCCCCCATTTTCGCCTCAATCCGTTCAATGATTTCCGGCATATATTTAAAAGAGTTCTGGCTCACCCGAACCACCAAGTTTGATTTGGTGTTCATTTCATGAATAAGTTTTTCCAACAGCCTTTCCAAGTAGCTTTCGTCTTGGGTTTCTTTCAAAGTAATCCATTGAGTGAGGGACTTTATCATTTTATAGGCGTCTTGCTTGTTTTCGGAAAGAACGTTGTGGCACTGTTCTTTAAGATTGTTCAAAATGTCGACAAAGTCTTCAATCTTGCCGTCCAACTTTCCAAGCGCCTCTTGGTAGGCTTTGTTATAGCCTTCTTGGTGTCCCGCCTGATAACCTTCTTCTTTGGCGGCCGCAATGGCGTCGGACACTCGCCTGCGCACTTCCCGCTCAATAGAATCTTCGTGGTCTTTCGCTTCCTGATCTCTTAGGCCTCTATGTTCTCTTACCAGCGGCAAGATGGAAAAAGACTTTTCTTTTTCAAAGCCTCTTTCCTTTCGAATCACCTCTTCGCTGATATTGTTTTTAAAAGCGGAAGCGTCCTTTAAAGACTTTAGCTCAAAAGCGCTGACGGCCTCGGATTTTTCTTCCCCGGCTTCAGGCGCCAATTGTCCAAACTTAAATGGTTTAACGTCAAATTTAATTCCTTTAGAAAAGGACATTCACACCTCCCAGCGTTACACCATCGCGTCGCCCTCGCCGCCTCTGGAAATAATGGCCTTCCCTTTGGCTTCAAGGTCTTTAACTTGTTGAACGATTTCTTGCTGCGCTTTTTCAACATCCGATAATTTTGTCGGCCCTAAAGCCTCCAAGTCTTCTTTGAGCAGAGTCGCCGCTCTGTTGGACATGTTTCCAAACAACTTGGTTTTAACTTCTTCGGGAGCGGTTTTAAGAGCGATCGTGAGTTTTTGATTGTCCACGCCTTTAAGCAACTCTTGGATGCCTCGATCGTCCACAATAACCAAATCTTCGAAAACAAACATGAGCTTTCTGATTTCTTCGGCCAATTCCGGGTCTTTTTCCTCGACTCTGGCCATAACGTTTTTCTCCGAGTTTTTGTCGATCATATTGAGCATGTC
>JBBDND010000284.1:0-10196 GCA_040877865.1 Bacteriovoracaceae bacterium
CATTTTGCCAGAACGTTTTTCCTCAACGCCTTCACCGATTCCCGGGCGATAACCTTGGTTCCCACCGCCGCTTGAATGGCGATGTCAAATTGCTGTCGGTCGATGATTTTGCGCAATTTTCCCACCAGATCGCGCCCTTTGTAATAAGCGCTGGACTCGTGGGTGATCAAGGACAAGGCGTCCACGTTGTCGCCGTTTAGCAGCACGTCCAGCTTGACCATCTTGGCCGTCTGGTAGTCGTTAAACTCGTAATCCATGCTGGCGTAACCCTTGGTGATGGATTTTAACTGGTCGTAAAAATCAAAAACCATCTCGCTTAAAGGCAAGTCGTAAACAACTTGCACTCTTTCGCTGGTGATGTATTTTAAATCTTTTTGAACGCCCCTTCTTTTTTCGCACAAGGTGATGATCTGTCCCACGTAATCGTTGGGCACGTGAATGGACAGCGCCACCATGGGCTCCTGAATTTCCTCAATTTCGCCGGGATCCGGCAACTCGGAGGGGTTTTGAACAAGAAGGTCCTCGCCGCTTTTGGTCTTCACTTTATACCGCACGCTGGGCGCGGTGGAGATCAAGGAAAGGCTGAATTCCCGCTCCAACCTTTCTTGGATGATGTTCATATGCAAAAGTCCCAGAAAGCCGCAGCGAAATCCAAAGCCCAAGGCCTGAGAGGTTTCCGGCTCGTAAGTAAAAGACGAGTCGTTAAGCGCCAATCTTTCCAAGGCCTCTTTTAATTCTTCATAGTCGTCGTTGGCCACGGGGAAAATGCCGCAAAAAACCATTGGCTTGACTTCGGCGTACCCTGGCAGAGCGGGGGTGTCTTTGGAACCGGCGCTCACGATGGTGTCGCCAATTTTAATGTCTCGAATGTCTTTGATGCCGCAAAAAATCATTCCAACTTCGCCGGCGGTAAGGTCTTTCATTTCTTTATAAAAAGGCGTGTTCACGCCGATGTTTAAAACTTCGTGAGTTTTATCGCAGTGTTTTAAATAAATTTTTTCCCGAGCTTTCAAAGAGCCTTGCATGATTCTCACCAGCATGACCACCCCTCTATAGGGATCAAACCACGAGTCAAAAATCAGTCCTTGCAAAGGAGCGTCTATGTCGCCGGTTGGAGGGGGAATAAATTTCACAATGGTTTCCAAAAGATCCGCCACGCCCAGTCCCGATTTGGCGCTGACTTCCGGGGCTTCGGTGGCCTCTATGCCCACAACCTCTTCTATTTCAAGTTTTGTCTTGTCCACATCCGCGTGGGGCAGATCGATTTTGTTTAGCACCGGCAAAATTTCCAAATCGTTTTCCATCGCCATATAAACGTTGGCCAAAGTTTGGGCCTCAACCCCTTGGGAGGCGTCCACCACCAAGAGAGCTCCGTCGCAAGAAGCAAGCGAGCGGGAGACTTCGTAGGAAAAGTCCACGTGGCCGGGAGTGTCGATAAGATTTAAATAATAAATGTTTCCGTCTTGGGCCTTGTAATCAAGCCGCACCGTCTGGGCCTTAATGGTGATGCCGCGCTCTTTTTCCAAATCCATATTGTCCAACAGACGTTCTTTAAATTCCCGATCGGTAACAGATTTGGTTTCCTGGATAAGCCTGTCCGCCAGGGTGGATTTGCCGTGATCAATATGAGCGATGATCGAAAAATTTCGAATAAATTTATTGTCCATACAGCCTTTTAATTTTGCAAGTTCACCTTACACGATTTTTTGAAAATACGCCAAGAACTTAGGCGAACATTTCTTCAGATAAAACCATCATATAATAGTCAAGATCGCTTTCTTTGGCGCGAATGGGGATGACATTGGCGTAACCGTTAAACACTTCCAACTCCTCGCCTATTTCTTCTATTTCACCGGTTTCTTCGTTCTCGACATCCACCGTCTTCTTGTGCGTGATGACAATTTCAGCGTTCTCAATTTTGGATCGGCGCTTCAAGGCCAAATCGTAGGCCTCTTTAATCGACTGAGGAATAATGGTGTCGGTGATGTTCTTGTTCAACACCTCTTCGGACTCAACGTCTAACAACCGGTACATGGAATTGTTCAAATAAATAAGCTCGCCGTTGGCGTTGGCAATCAGAACGTTTCTTCTGACCATGTTCGCCAGCATGTCGAATTTGCGGTGCTCAACCGAAATGCGGTCGGTCCTTAGCTCCTCGAATTGCTTCATGTTCACAATCATTTTATTGAGCTCGGAGGCCAACTCCCCTATTTCGTCCTGTTGATCGTAATAAATGGAAACGTCAAAGTTGCAATCCTGCAGCTCTCTGACGGCGTCGTTGATTTTTTTAAACGGCAAGGCGATCTTGCCGGGAATCACCAAACTCATCAAAATGGTGGCCAAAAAGGTGATGATCAAAACGATCAACATGTATCTTCTGGTCTCTCCAATGATCTCTTCAATCTGTTTGTCCCTTTGCTCGTTTTGATAAAATTGTATGTCTTGAAACTCGGAAAAGGCCTCCAAAATCTTGTCAGCCAAATCGCTGATGGTGGACAGCCCGGCGTTATCCCGGTCGTCAAACAAGGAAACTTTGGAAAGCAGGGTTTTTAAGGAATCCACATACCCGAGCATTTTTGAAATGGTGGTTTTTATCTCCACTTCGCTATAAAAAGTGTCGAGTCTTTGCAATTGAGAGTGAAAGCCGTCTATCAGGGCGTTCAAGCGCTCAAGATCTTGCCGGTCCGCTTTATTGGTAAGAATCTTTTTTTGCATTTTTAAAATGGAAACGGCGGAGATGCGAATCTCGTCGGTCAACAGATTGATTTGATTGGTGTTGGTGGTGATGCTCTCAATTTGTTTATTAAGAGAATTCAAATAGAAAAAAACGGTAAAGCCTATGGTCAGCACCATGACATTTGCCAAAATAAAGCTGGCGGCGATTCTTTTCTTTAATGAAATATTCATTGTCTCTCCTAACTCTCGGCCAGATCCGCAAAAAGCTTGTTAAAGTTCTTCTCGCTTCCCACCAAAACCACGATGTCGTCGGCGTCGATGACGTCCATCGGCAAAGGACTGTCATTGATCTCCACGCGAAAAGCCGATTTGCCGTCTTCAGTAATATAAGGAACTCTTTTTTGCAAGGCCACAATGTTTAAGGAATAGTTCTGCCTGATTTGGCTCTCCACCAGAGTCTTTCCTTCAAATCTTTTCCCAAGTTTAAGCTCGACAATGGAATAGCCCGCGGCGAAATTGTACCTTTGCAAGACGTGGGGAGCGACTATTTTTGACGCCACAATCTCTCCCATTTCCTCTTCAACTTTGACAATTTCGCTGGCGCCGATCTCTTTAAGCACGTGTTCATGCAACTTGCTGGTGGCGCGGGCGATAATTTTGCCCACACCCAGCTTCCTGAGCATGGCGACCGCCAAAATGCTGGTCTCAATATTGTCTCCGATAGCGACAATCGCCACGTCCACATCCGAGATATTTTGGGAGCGAATCGCCCGTTCGTCAGTGACGTCCACGCATATGGAGTGAGTGACCCTCTCTTTAATTTTATCCACCAAATCATTGTTCTGATCGATGGCTATGACTTCCGCCCCCTTCTCAAAAAGTCTGGTGGCGGTTTTTGATCCAAATGTTCCAAGTCCAATCACTGTAACAATCATAATTTATCCTATCATTATTCTGCCAGAGGGGTATTCCACGCCCTTGGCCGCTTCTTTGGGCTGGCCAATGGCCAAGGCCATGGTAAGGGGGCCGATTCTTCCAATAAACATTAAAATAATAATGACCGCCTTGCCGGCAACGGTCAAATAGGGAGTAATCCCCAAAGACAATCCCACGGTGGCAAAAGCGCTTATTGTTTCAAAAAAGATGGACAAAAAGCTGTGCTCCGTCTCTATTCTCATCATTAAGAGAATAAAAAAACTGCATATAACCAGGGAAATCACAATGATTGCAATTGAGCGCACCACCAGATAATTAGGCACTGTTCGATCAAAAAAGGTCACCCGGTCTTTTCCTTTTAGTGTCGCTCTGATGGATTGAAATAAAATGGCAAAGGTGGTGGTTTTGATGCCGCCGGCGCAGGAACCTGGATTTCCTCCAATAAACATGGCAAGTATGAACAAATACAACGTGTGGGGGAAAAGCGAACTTAAAGGAATTGTGTTAAAGCCGGAGCTTCTGGTGGTCATCGACTGAAAAAGCGACACTTGAATTTGTTGCCATAAATTTAAGTCTCCTAAAGAATGCAAGTACTCTGAAAAGAAAATATAAATGGCCACCAAGGCCAATAATGAAAAGCTGGTGACAAAAACCACTTTGGAGTGGACGCTCAAGTTAATCAATTTTTTCTTGCCTCTCGCCACCAATTCAACTTCTTTAATCACAATAAATCCCAGTCCCCCCAAAAAAATTAAAGCGGTGATGGTGTTGCTAATAATTGGATTAAGGGCAAAGTCCTCCAAAGAATTGTTGAATAATGAAAAGCCGGCGTGACAAAAAGCCGAGATGGCGTGAAAAAATCCGTAATATATGGCCTGCCCAAATTCGTAGCCTTCAAAACTAAAAGCAACCGCCAAGATTATGGCGCCCACAAATTCGATAACCAAGGTGTACTTTATTATATTAACAATCATCGCCACCAGATCGGACATGGAGTTAATGTCCAAAAGATCTTGCATCATGACTTGGTTTTTAACCGCTAAAGATTTTCCCAAAAGAATCATCATGGAAGAGTGCAATGTCATATAGCCCAGCCCGCCAATTTGAAATAAAACTAAGGTGATAATTTGCCCCACAAAACTAAAATTGTCCGCCAAAGAAAGAGTGGAAAGCCCCGTCACGCAAGTTGCCGACGTGGCGATAAAAAAAGCGTCAATAAAAGCGATTTCCTTCCCCTCCGCCGCTGAAATGGGCAAAGACAGTAAAAGCGTTCCAATAAAAATAATGGAGCCAAAGGACAAGATGACGATTTGGGCGGGGGCCAGCCGAATTTTCTCCAAGGCTCCCAATACATAATCGCGACTTTCCTCTTTTGTTTCCGGTTTTAACTCGTACAAGGAAAGCACCGAAGAGAATAAATGCACCGCCGCCAACCAAAAAGCGAATTGGACGTCGCCGTAAGTGATAAGCATGGGCACAAAGACAATAAGCGAAAACACGTACTTGCGAAAGAACTCGTCCCCACTGGAAGAGCGCATAAAAAAAGATAAGGTGGACAATAGAATAAAAAGCGGGGCCAAGTAGGCCAGGCTTTGCAGAATGGTCGCAACGAGCTCACCGGAAACCAAAGGAGTTTCTATGCGGTTGGCCCGATAGAAGGCGTACAGAAATATAAAAGCCCCATTAAAAAGAAGCTCTAATAAAAACGGTAGTTTTTGATATCTTTTATTCATATATTTGTCAGTTGCCTATATGTTTAATAATAAGTGATTTTTGTAAAATTAACGAGATAAGAAAATTATGGCCTTAAAAAATAAAATAAACTTCTTAATTGACCATATTGATCCATTAGGTCAAGGCGTTTTTAAAAAAGACGGCGATATTTATTTTATCCCCAAGACTTTGCCTGGGGAAAGCGGCCAAGCGCTGGCGCTTAAAAAGAAAAAAAATATCCATTTTTGCCGCTTGCTAAAGATTGAGAGCTCCAGTCCGGATAGGATAGCGCCTCTTTGCCCGCATTTTAAGCAATGTCCCGGCTGTCATTTCTTGCACACAAGTTATGAAAAAGAGCTGGAATTTAAAAAGAAAAGTTTCGCCCGGGCGCTGGCCCCGCTTGGAAATCCCCGCTTCACTGTAAAAGCGGCCCCGGAGAGAACGGGCTATCGCAATCGCATCCAGCTGCATTATCGCAAAAAAGAAAATAAACTCGGCTTTATTCAGGGCAAAGAAAATAAAATTGTGGAAGTTCCCCGTTGCCAAATCATTAGACCCGAACTGCGGAGCGCTTTTGACCATTTGCAAGGAAATTGGAAAGAACTCGCAAAAGAGCGGCCGGAGCGCGGCCATGTGGAAATTTATTTAAAACCGGACGGCGGGGTTAAAGTCTCATGGAACAGCCCCTACGCCGCCAGCGGCTTTTCGCAAGTCAACGAACGGATGAACCAAGCTTTGCTGGGCGCCCTAGACGAATCCCTAAAAGGTCTTTGTTTTGAAAGCGCCCTGGATCTCTTTGGCGGCGACGGCAATTTGACCTCCGGCCTGGACCTCCCCGTCCCCATTGAGCATATTGATTTTTATCCCGGGCCTCATAAAGAACATTTTCACTCTTTTGATTTGGAGAGAGAAGACTCCCTGGAGCTTTTTGCGCAAAAGGCGAAGAAAAATTACGAGCTTTTTATCGTTGATCCGCCCCGGGGAGGATTTAAACTCTTGTCCAAATGGGTGAAAAAATTTTCCCCCAAATATTTGGCCTATGTCAGTTGCCACCCTCAAACCATGATAAGAGATTTGCAAAACATCGAGCAGCCTTGCGAGATTTTGCAAACAAGCTTGTTGGATCTTTTTCCATCCACCTTTCACTTTGAGGCGATGACACTAATTGAATTTAAATGATTGAATTTAAATAATCTTTTACAAATCGCATTAATTTAGTCAAAATATTGCTAGGGAGGCTTTATGAAGTCTAAAACTTTTTTGAACGCGCTCAGTGTTTCTCTTTTTGCCGCTGTATTAAGCGTCAATATCGCCTGCAGCAGCCAATCTAAAAAAGAGCTTTCTCCCGCGCAGAAAAAAGCCAAGCTCTTTTACAATCACGGCACTCGCAATCTTATTAGCCAAGACTACACCCAGGCTTTAAAAAATCTCAAACAGGCGGCGTCGCTGGATCCTGAAAACAGCGATATTCACAATAATTTGGGCATGGCCTATTATTTTAAAAAATCGGAAAAAAAAGCCGAGCTTCACATAAAAAAAGCGGTGAAGCTCAATCCGCAAAACACGGACGCCAAACTTAATCTTGCTTCCATCCACCTAAAGAACAACTCTCTTGCCGAGGCTGAAAGACTTTACAACAATATTTTGGAAGACCTTACCTACGAAGGCCAACACCGCACCTATTACAATCTGGGAGTGGTGGCTTTAAAAAGAAACAACACCGCCCGCGCCATAGAAAATTTCAACAAGTCGTTGGAAGTTTCCGCCGGCTATTGTCCGGCGCACTTCAAATTGGGAGAACTTGCTTATAAAAAAGGCAGGTATTCCGCGGCTTTCAAATCTTACAAAGAGGCCGGCATGGGAACTTGCTATGAAAATCCAGAGCCGTTTCTCGGGCAAATAGAGTCGCTGATAAAAATGAATCGCTTCTCCGACGCTCTGGTAAAGCTTGAAGACATGCAAGAAAGATTCGCCATGACAAAATATGAAGCCTTGGCCCGGCGAACCATGCAGAAGGTTAAAGCCTTGCAAGCAAAAAAAGAGGATAACGCTCAAGTTTATTCAAAAAAATTAGACAGCTCAATTCAGTCTTTGGACTTTTAATTTTTTTTAATTTCAGCTAAAATATTGAAATATGGATCAAAATTTAACCATTGGCCGGCTGCTAAAAAAAACTCGCGAAAGCAAAAGTATCTCGCTAGAAGATGTCGCCAATAAGACCAAAATTAATATTAATATTTTAAAGTCGTTGGAAAATGACGATTTTAAAGCCTTGCCCAATAAGACTTATGTCAAAGGCTTTGTTAAAAATTACGCAAAAACCGTCGGCCTTGACGATGACGAAGCCATGGAGGCTTTTGAAAACGCCTATAAGGACACGGAAGGTCCAAACACCGCTGAAGAACAGGCCCAAGAGCTGGTCCATCCAAAAGAAAAAGAGCTGGAAATTGGCGAGATACAAGACCGCCTAAAAGGAATTTTTGGCGGCGTCTTAAATAAAAAAGTGTTTATTGGAGTGGCCGTCGTGGCGCTCTTGGCGCTGGTTGGAAAAGGAGCCGTCAGTTTTTTCTCAAATATCAGTAACGAAAAAGCTCCTTTGACCAATCAATCCGAAGCTGATCACAAAGAGAGATTAAATGAAATAGAAGCGGTCAGCGTTAACGACATCAAACCTGAAAACGCGGATTTATTTGATCTGGAGAACTCCAAGAAAATGGCGGCGGAAAACGCCGCCAAAGCGAATAAAGAAGACCCAGCGCAAGAACTTGCCGCCGAAGCTAAACCCGCCAACGCCGCAAAGGAAGACAAAGCCGAAGAAAAAAAGGAAGAAGTCTTGCCCGCTGGCAAGCTTCCCTATGTGAATTTTTATCCGGCCCCCAGAAATCTGTTTCGTCTTTCCAAAGAAGCTCCCGAGCTTGACAACTCGGCGATATTTCCAAAAAACATCCAAAGCGCGATGGATTCCGACAAGGAAAACCTTTTTATCCACGCCACGGATGGAGACACCTGGCTAAGCTATCAAGTGGACGGAGAAGACGTTAAACGCTTTGTTTTAAAACAAGGCAAAACTCTTTTCTTGCAGGGAGACGAGGTCATTTTACTCTTTATGGGCAATCTCAACGCCGCCAAGATTTTTTACAACAACCAATTGGTTGAGGCGCAAAGCAGAACTGGCGTAAAAAGTTTAATTTTCCCCGAGAGCAAAGCCGCGGAACACGACTTTCCGTTGTTTCCCAGTCATAAAGGAATTCCTTACCGGCAGGATATTTACAAAAAGAACATGGTGGAAAAACCCGCTAGCTAACCCAATCCAATCTTTTATAAAAATAAAGACCGCATCCAAACAGCAGCGCTCCCGGAATCAACATCGCCAGCCAAGGAGCCATGTCCCCCGCTCTGGCCATATTGACCAGGGAGAAAAACACCACATAATAACCAATGAGAAATAAAATGGCCTTGCCGGAAGAGCTCTTTGACTTGCCTCTGCTGCCGGTTATTCCCAAACCAAATCCCAAAAAACTTAAAAGGACGCACAAAATGGGAGTGTTAATGCGATTCCAATATTCGTATTTGGCGTTAAAATAGTCTTGTTCGTCAAAGTTTTGGGCCTTGGCGCTCTCCAGCCCCGCGTCGATGAATTGCTCAAGCTCCCGCCGATCCATCATAATTTCTTTAGTCGATGGCTTGTAGGAAAAACGCTGCTCGGAGATAGGCAAAACATACTCTTCAAATAAAATCTTTTCCACGTCCTCTTCGCCGCTTTGAAAGCTGGTGATGTTTCCGTCGGATAAAAACAGTTTAAAAGTCTCAATGCCGGTGGCCGGATTTTTAGAATGCAAGATTTTGCCGTTATTGGCCCAAATCACCTTGTCCAAAACTTGTCCCGGCTCGTAAATATGCAAGAAAATATCGCTCAACTCCAAGGTTTCCGAATCCATAGAAGCGGGAAAGATGGTGACATTGGGGATTGAGGTGAAAAATTTCCCGCCTTTGATCCCTTGAATCAAGCTGGCGGAGCTTAGAATTTTGATTTTTTTGCGCACGCGGGTGTGAGCTTCGGGCACCAGCTCCTGATTTAAATAATACACGTTCACCGCCACTAAAAAGCCAACCGCCAAAAAGGGCTTTAAAAGATTGCTCTTTTCCAGGCCAGCCGCGCGCAGGGCGACATATTCCGAGTCTCCCGACATTCTTCCCAAAGAAAAAATCACCGAAAAAAAGATGGAAAGCGGTATGGCCATGGGCACCAAAGTGATGGCCACATCCCCCATAAGCCCCATGACAAACCCAAAGCTCACCTCTTCCGAAGACATAAGCTGCAAGATCCTGAACATCTCAAAGGTCATTAAAAACACCACAAAGAAGACGGCGCTAACCAAGAACGGCGCAATGACATTGGAAGCTAAAAGAAATTGGTACATTTTCGGAATAAAGCGGGACATAAACAGAGACTACTTTATTCCCCCTGCTTAGACAATAATCCTTAACTCTGATAAGCTTAAAAGAATTTTTTAACTGATTTTAACGCTTTTACGAACGACACCATTACTAACAACATCTTTATACAATTAAATCAAGGAGCGACGGATGAAAACCCATCTAGATTTTACCAGCGAACACTATGATCAAGCCGATCTGAAAGTTGTGGCCTGCTATGAAAAAGAGGACAAGACCTCCAATAAAAAAAGTTTGCAGGCGCCGTGGACCGACAAAGATCTGCTTGCCCATTTTAAAACCCTAAAGTCCTCTAAAAACTTCACCGGTTCCAAAGGCGATATGGTGATATTTAACGGAGCCGGCGGCGAAACGGCCATGGCGGTGGGCATGGGAACCAAAACCAAGGCAAAAGACGAGGAAATTCGCCGGGCGAT
>JBBDND010000285.1:0-1858 GCA_040877865.1 Bacteriovoracaceae bacterium
AGGAGGTGTAACTGTTTCCTATTTTGAATGGGTGCAAGGCCTGGCGCACTTTTTTTGGGACATTGATCAAATTAATAAAACCTTGCACAATATTTTGAAAAACGCTTATGCCGAGGTGGTAAAAAAATCTGTTCATTACAATGTGGACATGAAAAAAGCCGCCATGATCGCCGCCCTTGCCAAGCTGGAAGCGGCCATGAAGTTGAGAGGGCTTTTCCCTGGTTAAGCTCGGCCCAGCGTTTAAGCAGGCGTGTCTTCTGTGGCTATGGACATGCCTCTTTGTTGTCGGCGCCCAGGCTAAGATTTTAAAAGACGAGATCTTGGTCAAAGGGGAAAGCTTTCATTCTTTTTCGAAAGTGTGCAAGAGTCTTACTCAAAGAGAATCTCCCCTTATCGAAGTTTTTTCCATCAACAAGCTCGATTGCATGGGCGAAATTGTCGAAGTCGCGAAGTTTTGCAAAAAAGAAAAGAGCGCGGATCCCTACCACGCCAGAGCGTTCGTAGACGAAAAAAAATCGAAAGTCGTCTGCCAAAGCGCCGCGCGGGTGGCCATGTCATATCTTTGCCAAGGCCAAACAGATCAATACTGCCAGGATAAAGACATAGGCTGCTACAAACTCAAGGACAAGTTCGCTAGCGCTTTGCGAGTCGAGGCGGCTTTAATCGCGCCCGCAAGCGGCGGTGGGAAAAAGTTAAATTGCCACTTCGCCGCCGGCAAAAAGAGTGACGCTTACAAGTTAAATCTTTAGCCTTTCATGTAAAAAAGTTCCCGCCGCTTCTTGTTGAGGACCTTTAATTCTCATTGTTTACACACATTCGGCCGGCCAGCTCCTTTGCTTGTTTTTTTTGGAAAAGGAAGGACAAATCTTATGGAAACTCAAGTGCAATCTTTTTACCCAAGCCCTATCGGAATCAAGTTTATAAGCGTCTTTGGATATTCGACCAAGGGCGTGCCTGGACTTGAGATAAACGGACTGGGCAAATTCGGCAAAAATCTAAAAGAAAAAATCATCTATATGAATAAAATAAGAAAAATAAAAATTCCCGTAAGAAGGGTGGTCATCTCCTTGGACAGCAATGAATTGGACCCAAGCGCTAATTGGAATCAGCTAAAATGGCTTGAGTTTCCAACTCTTTTGGCCTTTTGGCATTTGGTAGGGGCCGTAAAAGTTTCCACTTTGGAGGACTGTCTTTGCGCGGGAGAAATTAAAGTTGGCGGAGAAGTGATTCATCTGCGTCCGCCTCCAAATTTTCTAAACAAGTTGCCTGAGAGCTTTCCCAAGGAACTGAAAATCATTCAAAAGGAGTCGAACGAGGATTTGTGGCATATGGATTCAAAGTTATTTTTAGAGCATATCCCCAATTTAAGATTTAAAACTCATATGGAGAGCGTTTCGGAGACGCCAATAAAGTCAATCATGGCGTGATCGCTTTTTTCCATGCAGTCTTCCAAAGGCGCGACCATGACCTTGTTTTCCCGAACCACCACCGCGTGACAATTGAGATTTTGAGTCAAGGCGCCCACCGCTTCTTTTCCCATGACCGAGGCGAAAAAACGGTCGTTGGGAGTTGGACTGCCGCCTCTTTGAATATGCCCAAGCACGCACACTTTGCTGCTTATTTCGTGTTTTTCTTCCAGTGTTTTGGCAATACTGTAGCTTCTGCCCGGCTTCTCTCCTTCGGCGACTATGATGATGGAGGAGTTTTTGCCCCGCCTGATTCCGCGTCTGACATCGCTGGAAAGTTTTTTATAATCGATAGCTTCCTCGGAGTTAAGCAAGATGTTTTCAGCTCCCGAACAAACACCGACTTTTAAAGCGATAGAAGAGGATCTCGCCCCCATCACCTCAATAAGAAA